>DASQLE010000142.1:0-8481 GCA_035630175.1 Beijerinckiaceae bacterium | reverse complement strand
GCACTACGAGGTGATCGTCAACGGGCACTTCGTCGATCCCATGAAGATCCGCGTGCCGCGCGGCCGCGAGCTCGAGGGACGGATGCTGGCCGATTTCAAGCGCCAGCGCGAGCAGGTCGAGACCCTGCTGCAACGGGCCGGCGGGCAGAACCGGTTCGCCCAGCGCGACGCGCGCGCCGAAGCCCCCCGTTAGAGCATGATGCCGAAAAGTGGTACCCGCTTTTCGGTCGCACATCATGCTCAACTAAGGGAGTTGCTTCTCGCGTCCCGAGACGTCTGAAAGGCCAAGCGCCGCGCGCAGCTGCGCCGGGGTCGCGCCACGCTCCCGCAGGGCCGCGAGCGGCTCGGACGAGGCGCTCTTGGCGAGCTTGTCGCCGCCGACGTCGCGGATCAGCGCGTGGTGGTGATAGACAGGGCTCGGCAACGCCAGCAGCTTTTGCAGAAGCACGTGCAGATCGGTGGCGGCTTCGAGATCGCGGCCGCGCACCACATGGGTCACGCCTTGCAGCGCATCGTCGCAGACGACGGCGAGATGATAGCTTGTCGGGATCTCCTTGCGGATGATCACCGCATCCCCCCACCGCTCCGGCGCGGCGGCGACGCGCTCCTCCTCGGCTGGAAGCGTCACGCGCGTATAGCCGTGCGGAGCCGGCGCCCCCCGGAGCGCCGCCCCCATGTCGAGCCTGAGAGCGTGCGGCTCGCCGGCCGCGATGCGCCGGCGGACGTCCGCTTCCGCGAGCGTCCGGCACGTTCCGGGATAAAGCGGGGCGCCGTCGGGGTCGCGCGGCGACGCCATGCCTGACATGCCTTCGCGCTCCGCCACGACGGCGGCGATGTCGGTGCGGCTGCAGAAGCAGGGGTACAGCAATCCCTGCCCCTTCAGGCGCTCGGCTGCGGCGCGGTAGTCGGCGAAATGCTGCGATTGCCGGCGCACAGGGACCTCCCAGGCGAGGCCGAGCCAGGCAAGGTCCTTATAGAGCGCCGCTTCGAAGTCCGGGCGGCAGCGCATCACGTCGATGTCCTCGATGCGCAGGAGAAAGCGCCCGCCCCACGCTTGCGCGAGGTCGGCGTTGAGCAAAGCCGAATAGGCGTGACCGAGATGCAGGCGCCCGTTCGGGCTCGGGGCGAAGCGGAGAACGGGTTGCGTCACGGCGGCGGTCGCGTCATGCGGGTTTGGATACGCCGGGACCTGATCTGTGGCCACCATTCTCGATTCGGAAGCGGTGCTGGGGCGCGGCCTCCGCGCCCTGACGCGGCGCGACCCCGTCATGAAGCGCCTCGTCGCGCTCGGCGCACGGCCGGCCTTGCGCCGACGCGAGCCGGGCTTTGCGGGCCTCGCCGGCATCATCGTGTCGCAGCAGCTCTCGACGGCGAGCGCCGACGCCATCTGGCGCCGTCTCGCGGCGCGCTTTCCCGGCCTGTCGGCCGACGACATCGCCGCCGCCTGCGACGACGACCTGCGCGCCGTCGGCCTGTCGGCGCCGAAGATCCGAACCCTCCGGGCCAGCGCGGCCGCCGTGGCTGCGGGCCTGCCGCTCGAGCGGCTCGGCGACGTCGGGGCCGACGAGGCGCACGCGCTGCTCACGACGGTCAAGGGCATCGGGCCTTGGACAGCCGACATCTATCTTCTGTTCTGTCTCGGCCATGCGGATGCCTTTCCGGCCGGCGACCTCGCCGTGCAGGAGGCGGCCCGGCTGGCCCTCGCGCTCCCGGCGCGCCCGCCGGAGAAGGAGCTGCTCGCCCTCGCCGAACGCTGGCGCCCCTGGCGCGGCGTCGCGGCCAAGGTCTTGTGGGCCTATTACCGGCTCGCCAAGTCGCGTGAGGGTGCGCCCATCAGTCAGTAGCGTCATGAGTAAGGTGCGTCATGGTCGGGCTTGACCCGACCAGCTCGTTGAGGACATGGCGTCCTTCCGTCCCGAGGTCCTCGGGTCTTCGCTTCGCTCCGACCGAGGATGACGCGCTCCCAATGCCCCCTTCCATGACCGGCCCACGCCTGGCGCCGCGCTCCGGCACGGCCAAGCAGCTCGTCGTTTTCCTGCACGGCTACGGCGCCGACGGCAACGACCTGATCGAGATCGGCCGGCAATGGCAGGGCTGGCTGCCGGACGCCGCCTTCGTGGCGCCGAACGCGCCCGAGCCCTGCGCCGGCGCGCCGATGGGCCGGCAATGGTTCACCCTCACCTTCCGCGACCCGCACGAGCGCTGGCGCGGTGTCAACGGGGCCGGTCCGGGCCTCGATGCCTGGCTCGACGCGGAGCTGACCCGATACGGGCTCGGCGCCTCGAAGCTGGCGCTCGTCGGCTTCAGCCAGGGCACCATGATGGCTCTGCATGTCGGCCTGCGCCGGGCGCGGGCGCCGGCCGCCATCCTCGGCTATTCGGGGATGCTGGTGCTGGAGGAGGGACAAGGCGGCGACAGCCTGAAGGGCGCGGTCCGCGAAAAGCCGCCGATCTTGCTCGTCCATGGCGACCAGGACGACGTCATCCCGCTCGAGGCGCTGTTCCTGTCGGGGGAAGCCCTCGCGGCCGCGGAGGTGCCGTGCCAGTGGCATCTTTCAGCGGGGATCGGCCACGGCATCGACGGCGAGGCGCTCCGCCACGGCGGGCTGTTCCTGGCGCACGCCTTTGGCCTGCCCTATCCGAAATAGCGCGCGGTCACCGCCCCGTCTTCACCTCGTTAATGGCGCGCTCCATCAGGTCGTCCATGACCCGGCGCAGCTCGGTCTGCCCCGCCGCGCCGCCGGCCTCGAGATCGGCCTGGACCTTGCGCAGCACGTCGTCGTCGCCGGCTTCCTGGAAATCGGCCATCACCACCGATTTGGCATAGGCCTCCGCATCCGCCCCCGACTTGCCGAGCCGATCCGCGGCCCACAGGCCGAGCAGCTTGTTGCGCCGGGCGGTGGCTTTGAAGCGCAGCTCCTCGTCATGGGCGAATTTCTTCTCGAAGGTGTCCTTGCGGTCGTCGAAGGTGGTCATCGGCGGGCTCTCTCCTCACGTTAACCTTGACATATAAGGCTCTCTCGCCCCGGTCCAAGCGATGATCCGCGGCTCCCTTCGGACGCCCTCGCTTTCCCCAATTTGTTCACCCTTTGATCCGCGGGTCAGGGAAAGACGCGTTGTGCTTCTGAAAGCCATCGGCTAGGTTGCGCCCCGCAAGCGGACGGCCGGTCACAGCCTCGACCGCGCCCGCGCCCGCCGCGGATCTTTCCTCCAGGAGCCACGGCCTATTATGGACTTCCTCAAACCACGGTACATTCCCATGAACCGCCGCCGTCGCATCTACGAGGGCAAGGCGAAGGTCCTCTACGAGGGGCCGGAGCCGGGCACCCTGATCCAGCACTTCAAGGACGACGCGACCGCCTTCAATGCCAAGAAGCATGAGGTGATCGACGGCAAGGGCGTGCTCAACAACCGCATCTCCGAATTCGTCTTCCAGCACCTCAACGATATCGGCGTGCCGACCCATTTCATCCGCCGCCTCAACATGCGCGAGCAGCTCATCCGCGAGGTCGAGATCATCCCGCTCGAAGTGGTGGTGCGCAACGTCGCAGCGGGCTCGCTGGCGCAGCGGCTCGGCATCGAGGAAGGCACGCAGCTGCCGCGCTCGATCATAGAATTCTACTACAAGAACGACGCCCTCAACGATCCGCTCGTTTCGGAGGAGCACATCACCGCCTTCGGCTGGGCGACGCCGCAGGAGATCGACGACATCATGGCCCTCGCCATCCGGGTCAACGACTTCCTGTCCGGCCTCTTCCTCGGCGTCGGCATCCGTCTCGTCGACTTCAAGATCGAGACGGGCCGGCTGTGGGAGGGCGACGTCATGCGCATCGTCGTCGCCGACGAAATCTCCCCCGATTCATGCCGCCTGTGGGACACCAAATCCTCGGACAAGCTCGACAAGGACCGTTTTCGCAAGGATCTCGGTGGCCTCATCGAAGCCTATTCGGAGGTTGCCCGCCGTCTCGGCATCCTTGGCGAGAACGAGAAGCCCGCCGCCGGCGGCCCGCGCCTCGTGCAGTGACGCGTTGAAGTCAAGCACGTCTGTCTTTAAGCGGGGGCCGTTCGGCCCCCCTTTTCGTTGGTGCTCCATGAAAGCGCGCGTCACCGTCACCCTGAAGAGCGGCGTCCTCGATCCGCAGGGCAAGGCCATCGAGGGCGCCTTGAAGTCGCTCGGCGTCGCGAGCGTCGCCGGCGTGCGCCAGGGCAAGGTGTTCGACATCGAGCTCGACACCGCCGACAAGGCCAAGGCCGAGGCCGCGCTGAAGGATGCCTGCGAGCGGCTGCTCGCCAACACGGTGATCGAGAACTACCGGGTCGAGATCGGCTGACTCGCGCCGGGACTTGTCCCGCTGCTCCCCCGTGAGTAACGCTCCCCGCCTATTCGGGCCGAGCCAGCGCGAGGGACCAGCATGAAAGCCGCCGTCATCGTCTTCCCGGGCTCGAACCGCGACGGGGATGTCGCGCGCGCCCTCGCCCAAGCGGGCGCGAGCGTCAGCAAGGTGTGGCACGCAGCCGACGAGCTGCCGCCCGGCACCGATCTCGCCGTGCTGCCCGGCGGCTTCGCTTACGGCGATTACCTGCGTTGCGGCGCCATCGCCGGACGCGCGCGCGCCATGGAGGCGGTGCGGCGGCACGCGGCGCGCGGCGGTCTCGTGCTCGGCATCTGCAACGGCTTCCAGATCCTGTGCGAATCGGGGCTGCTGCCGGGCGTCTTGATGCGCAACGCCGCCTTGCGCTTCATCTGCCATCGCCAGACCCTGCGCGTCGAGCGAGCCGACACCGGCTTCACCAGGGCCTATGCGTCCGGGCAGGTCATCAACGTCGCCGTCGCCCACGGCGAGGGCAATTACTTCGCCGATCCCGAGACTATCAGCCGCCTTGAGGGCGAGGGCCGCGTGGCCTTCCGCTATAGTGATGCGGGGGGACGCGTCACGGCCGATGCCAATCGCAACGGCTCCGTCAATTCCATCGCCGGCATCTATTCGGACGGCCTCAACGTGCTCGGCCTCATGCCGCACCCGGAGAACTTCGTCGACGACCTCGTCGGCGGCACCGACGGACGCGGCCTCTTCGACAGCCTCGTCAAAGCGGCTTAGCCGCCTTCATCCCTCCCGTTCAGCGGAGGGCGGAGTCATAGCGCGAAGCTCCATATTCTGCACCGGCGTGACCCTCACCCCGATCGCTGCCGTGAATCGGCCCTCCGCTGACGAGGGGGGATGTGGGGTCAGTAGGCGAGGCGGAGAGACAGGAGTTCGGTCGCGATCTCGTCGAACACGCCGTTGAGATCCTCCGGCTTGGCGACGTAGCGGTAGCGGTCCGGCGTCGTCGCGCAATTGCGCAGCAGCGTCGCATTCCCGTCCACGAGGTGGATGGTGTGAACGATAATGTTGAGGCTCGACCGCTTGATCTCGGCGCACGTCTCAGCCGTGCGTTGATCGATCTGCGCCTTTTGACCGGAGCCGTACCAGCGGTTCTCCGTATTGTCGCCGTCCGTGAGAAAGACGATGTGCTTCCTCGTCAAGGTGCCGGGCTGCTTGGCCCCCGTCGTCATCTCGCCGATGTTGGGGGTGAGCATTGCCAGACCCGCGGCCATGCCGATGCCCGTGTTGGTATTGCCGTTCGCCACCATCGAATCGATATGCGTCCGCAGGCTCGCAAAGTCGTCGCTGAGCCACCTGATCGGGCTGATCAAGGTGGCGCCGCATTTGGCGGCGGGCATGAGCGTCGCGCGCAAGTTGCGGTTGAGCGGCGTGCCCTGACCGTCGAAGCCGTCGGCGTCGTGCGGCTGATCGCGATCGATGAGACAGCCGTGCCACGGGAACGTCACCTGCAGCTTCGTCTCGGCCGCGTAATTGGGATCATTGATGCGAACTCCCGGAATAGAGTTGGGGGTCGGCGGCGGCGTGTTGAGCGTGACATTCGGCAGGCGGACATGCGTCGTGAAGGGCACGATGGCGGCGAAGGCGTGGAAGTTCACCACCGAGGCATTGTCGAGCTTGTCGATGAGCCGCCTCGCCGCATCCTTGAGATAGGTCAGCTTGCTGGCCGAGCCCATCGAGCCGGTATTGTCGAGAACGAGCGCGACTTCCACCGTGATGGGCGTGAGCGGCACCACGGCTTGAGCGTTCACGGTGACGCTGCTCATGTTGAGGACACCGGCGAACTGCAGCGGAATGCGCGCGTCGGCATCGACGACGATCTTCTCCAAATTCTGCGTCACGGCGAAGCGCGTGACGGCGGTTCCGTCGTTGCGCGTGAAGACGGCGTCGAACACCTGGCGCGCTTGGGCCGTGTTGTCGGTCCGGCCGGTCTCGATGGCGATGCGGCCGACCGCCAGCGCGGCGGCGTCGACCGAGGCCTGCAGATCGGTGCGCAGGGAGGCGGCGCGCGCATAGTCGACGGCCGCTCCGACCGCCGTCACGAGGGGCACGAGCGACAAGGCGAAGATCACCGCGACGGCGCCGGCGCGGTCGCCGGCGAATCGTCGGCAGAGTGTCGCAAGTCTCATGAGCGCAGACTGCGCGGGCTTCCTCTGAGAAAAGATGAATCAAATTGCCGAAAACCAGCGCTTGCTCGATCATCGGGCCGGCGCCGCGGACGAGGGTTAATCAACCGTTAAACGGATTTGCCACGCGCCGGGTCAGCCGCTATGGCCGATACGCAACCGCCAGCGCCAAGACCCAAGATGATCCGCAACGACGTGCCCATCACGCCGGACCTTGTCCGGGAGCACGGGCTGAAAGACGACGAGTACCGGCGTTTCGTCGATCTCATCGGGCGGGCGCCGACGCTGACCGAGCTCGGCATCGTCTCGGCCATGTGGAACGAGCATTGCTCGTACAAGTCCTCGCGCTTGCACCTCCGCACCCTGCCGACGAGCGCGCCGTGGGTGATCCAGGGTCCGGGCGAGAACGCCGGCGTCATCGACATCGGCGACGGCCAGGCCGTGGTGTTCAAGATGGAGAGCCACAACCACCCCTCGTTCATCGAGCCCTACCAGGGCGCGGCGACGGGGGTCGGCGGCATTCTCCGCGACGTCTTCACCATGGGAGCGCGGCCGATCGCGGCCCTCAATGCCCTGAGCTTCGGCGCGCCCGACCACCCGAAGACGCGCCATCTCGTCGCCGGCGTCGTCGCCGGCATCGGCGGCTACGGCAACTCCTTCGGCGTGCCGACGGTCGGCGGCTCCGTCCGCTTCCACGCGCGCTACAACGGCAACATCCTGGTCAACGCCATGGCGGTCGGGCTCGCCCGCGCCGACGAGATCTTCTACGCCAAGGCCACGGGCGTCGGGAACCCGATCGTCTATCTCGGCTCCAAGACCGGCCGCGACGGCATCCACGGCGCCACCATGGCGTCCGCCGAGTTCGACGACAAATCGGAGGAGAAACGACCGACCGTGCAGGTCGGCGATCCGTTCGCCGAAAAGCTCCTTTTGGAAGCCTGCCTCGAGCTGATGGCCTCGGGCGCCGTCATCGCCATCCAGGACATGGGGGCCGCCGGGCTCACCTGCTCGGCCGTCGAGATGGGCGCCAAGGGCGATCTCGGCGTCGAGCTGTGGCTCGAAAAGGTGCCGACGCGCGAGGAGGGCATGAGTCCCTACGAGATGATGCTGTCGGAAAGCCAGGAGCGCATGCTCATGGTGCTGAAGCCCGGCATGGAGCGTGAGGCCGAGGCGATCTTCGTCAAATGGGGGCTCGATTTCGCGGTCATCGGCCAGACCACCGACACGCTCCGCTTCGTCGTCAAGCACGGCGGCGAGGTGATGGCCGACCTCCCCATCAAGGAGCTCGGCGACGAGGCGCCGATCTACGACCGGCCGCATCTCGGCAACGTCTTCGAGGAGCCGATTGCGGCCGGCAGCGTTGCGGCGCCCGTGCGCAACGTCGACGCGCTGAAGACGCTCGTCGGCTCGCCGGACCTGTCGTCGAAGCGCTGGGTATGGGAGCAATACGACCATCTCATCCTCGGCAACACGGTGCAGGTGCCGGGCGGCGACGCCGCCATCGTGCGCGTCGAGGACGGGCCCAAGGGGCTCGCCCTCACGGCCGACGTCACGCCGCGCTATTGCGAAGCCGACCCGGTTGCAGGCGGCAGGCAGGCGGTCGCCGAGGCGTGGCGCAACATCACGGCGGTCGGCGGGCGGCCACTGGCGCTGACCGACAACCTCAATTTCGGCAACCCGGAGCGGCCGGACGTGATGGGCCAGCTGGTCGGCTGCATCCGCGGCATCGGCGAGGCGTGCCGCGCCCTCGACTTCCCGGTCGTGTCCGGCAACGTCTCGCTCTACAACGAGACCAACGGACGCGGCATCCTGCCGACACCGACGATCGGAGGCGTCGGCCTCCTCGACGACGTCAGCAAGCACGCGACGATCGCTTTCAAGCGCGAGGGCGACCTTCTCCTCTTGATCGGCGTGACGCAGGGCTGGCTCGGCCAATCGCTGTATCTGCGCGACATCTGCGGGCGCGAGGACGGG
>DASQLE010000141.1:0-7295 GCA_035630175.1 Beijerinckiaceae bacterium | reverse complement strand
GCTCGCCTCACCGATGACGCCCCGCGCGGGATGGGCGGCCTGTTCAAGGCCATGGCGATCTCGCATCCGCGCCTGACCGCCCTGCCCGGCTTCCCGCCGCTAGATCACGATGCATTTTGATTGAACCGATCAAAATGCATGAACGTGATCGATTCCAAGGAGTTGAGCATGCTGTTGTCCGAAAAGCATGCTCTGCAGGCGCCATAAAGGAACGCTCGCATGCCGATCCTCGCCCCGGAGCTCAGCGCCATGGTGGGCGTCCGCCACGCCTTCTTCACTCGCGAGGGTGGTGTCTCGAGCGGCGTCTACGCATCGTTGAATGGCGGTCTCGGCTCGTCCGATGATGCATCCTGCGTGGCCGAGAACCGCCGGCGCATGACGGAGCATCTCGGGCTCGACGCCCTCGTCAGCCTGCACCAGATCCACTCGCCCGACGCGGTCGTGGTGGAGCAGCCCTGGGCGCGAGATCAGAGGCCCCGCGCCGACGGCATGGCGACGGCGCGGGCCGGCCTTGCGCTCGGCATCACCACGGCCGATTGCGGGCCGGTCCTGTTTGCCGACGCGGAAGCCAGGGTCGTCGGCGCGGCCCATGCGGGCTGGCGCGGCGCGATCAGTGGGGTGCTGGAAGCGACGCTCGCCGCCATGGATGGCCTCGGTGCCCGGCGCGAGCGAATCGTGGCCGTGCTCGGCCCGACCATCCGGCAGGATTCCTACGAGGTCGGGTCCGAGCTCGTTGCGCAGTTCCGCGAGGCCGACCGGGCCAACGAGCGTTTCTTCCGAGCGGCCGCGCGCGACGGGCATGCGTTGTTCGACCTGCCGGGCTTCATCCGCGCCCGGCTCGATGCCGCCGGCGTCGCTACGATCGCCGATCTCGGCCTCTGCACCTATGCGGACGAAAGCCGCTTCTACAGCTACCGGCGCGCCACCCATCGCGGCGAGCCGGATTACGGCCGCCTGATCTCGGCCATCGCCCTTATTCCGTGACGGCGAGCACGTCCGGCGTCTCCCAGGCGAGGTGCTGGCCGCCGTCGACCGCCAGCATCTGGCCGGTGACGCTTCCCGCGCGCGCCAGGTAGGCGACGGCCTCGGCGATCTCCTCGGGCTGCGGGTGCCGCCGCAAGGGCAGCGCTTCGCCTTGGCGGGCGAAATCGTCGGGGCTCTGGCGGCTGCTCGTCAAGGTCGGGCCGGGGCCGACGGCATTGACGCGCACGCGCGGCGCCAGCGCCTGCGCCATGGTGCGCGTCGCCGTGAACAGGGCCGCTTTGGCGAGCGTGTAGGAGAAGAACTGCGGGTTCGGCTTCCAGACGCGCTGGTCGACGATGTTGACCACCGCTCCGTCTTCGCCCTCCGGCAATTGGCGGGCGAAGTCGCGGGTCAGGAAGGCGGGCGCGCGCAGGTTGACCGCGAAGTGCCGTTCCCAAAGCTCCGGCTCGATCGTCTCGCAGCTGTCCGGCTCAAAGAGGGATGCGTTGTTGACGAGCAGCGTGAGGGGCCCGATAGCCGCGGCTGCCTCCGCGACAAGCCTCTCGACGGCGCCGAGGTCGGCAAGGTCGGCCTGCACGAGCGCGGCCCGCCCGCCCTTCGCAACGATGACCCCTTTCACGTCCTCGGCCTCGCCGCGGGAGCGCCGATGGTGGATGGCGACCGCGTAGCCCTCGTCGGCGAGGCGGAGCGCGATGGCGCGGCCGATCCGCTTCGCCGCGCCGGTGACGAGGGCGGCACGGTTCACGGCACGAACCGGGTCGCCCCAAACGCCGGTACCCGCCGCTCGAAATCCTCGATCCAGGCGACGAGCTTCGGGTGAGCTTGCCGCCAGTGCCCCTCGAAGCGGAGGTCGAGATAACCGAGCGCCGCGGCGAGCGCCACGTGACCGATGTGGAATGCTTCGGGAGGCTCCGACAACGTCGCCTCGGCCTCGGCCAGCGCGCGCTCGACCTTGCCGCGCTGATGGTCGAGCCATTTCGGCTCGCGCCGCTCCTCCGGTCGCCAGCGCGCTTCCAAGACCTGCAGCAGGGCGGCATCCATGAGCCCGTCGGCGAGCGCCTGTTCGCGCAGGGCCTCGAAGCGACCCGAGCCCGGCGGGATCAGCCGACCGCCGCCGGCCTGGGCATCGAGGTATTCGACGATGACGCGGGAATCATAGAGCGCCTCGCCGCTTTCGAGGAGGAGCGTCGGAATCTTGCCGAGCGGGTTTTGCAGGCGCAGGCTGTCGTTCGGGTCGCCCGTGTCCGCCGTCTCGATCCTGATGCGGTCGGACAATCCGAGGAGAGCGGCGGCGATCTTGACCTTGCGGCCGAACGGGGACGTGGGCGACGAACGGAGCACGAGCATCCGGATATTCCTTTCACGGACGCCCGTTTGTCTCGCAAGAGGCGTGCGGCGGCAACTCCCGGCTCACGCCGCTGCCGGTGCGCCGAGCGCGTCGCAGCGATAGGCGCCGTAGCCGCCGCGGGACAGCCGCTCCGCCAGGGCGGGCAGGATGCGGCTCGCCTCCTCGGCCAAGGTCCAGGGCGGGTTCACCACGAACAGGCCGCAGCCGTTCAGCCGCGCGGGGTCGTCAGGGCAGTCGACGAGAAGCTCGAGCCGCAGCGCCGGACGGGACAGGAGGCCGGCCAGAATCGCCGCCGCGGCCTCGCTCTCGGCAGGGTTCTTGATGGGATACCAGGCCATGAGGATGCCGGTCGGCCACTTGGCGGCGGCGCGGCCCATTTCCCGGGCGAGCCGGTCCAGCTCGCCCGGCGCCTCGTAGGGCGGATCGATGAGCACGAGCCCGCGCCGCTCCTTGGGCGGAATGAGGCCGTGCAGGGCCGTCCAGCCGTCGAGATGCAGCACCTTGACGTTGGCCGCCGTGTTGAAGCGCTCCGTCAGCAGTGCGCCGTCGGCCGGGTGCAATTCGACCAGGACGGCGCGGTCCTGTCGTCGCAGCATGTCGCGGATGACGAGGGGCGAGCCGGGATAAGTGTCCGCCCCATTCCGCGCCTGCGCGCTGCGCAGCACCTCGCGATAGGGCGCAAGGAGGTGCTCGACCTCGGGCTCGAACGGCTCGTCGAGGCGCCCCACCCCGTTCTGCCATTCGAGCGTGCGCGCCGCCTCGCCGCCGCCGAGATCATAGAAGCCGATGCCCGCATGCGTATCGATGGCCCGGAACGGCTTGTCCTTGCGGCGCAGGTGGCAGAGGACCCGCACCAGCAGCGCGTGCTTCATCACGTCCGCGAAGTTGCCGGCGTGATAGGCGTGCCTGTAGTTCATCCGGTTCGGCTTAGCGCGTCGCCCCGATGCGGATTTGGCCGGGGCCGCAGCCGGAGCGGTCCACCTCCGGGCAGCGGCGGAAGCCGCGCAGGTCGCGCTCGAGGCAGATGCGGACCTCCTGCAGCACGCCGCGTCGGCAGACGACCGCCATCATGTCGGGGCGCAGCGTCGGATTGGCTTCGCCGAAGGCGCGCTCGATGTCGAGCGGCGTGACGGATAGAGCAGCCGGCAGCGAGCGGAAGCGTTCGGGGATGCGCACCGCATCGCGCGCCCGCCGGGCGTCGGCGAAGTAAGCGGCCGGGCTCTGGCCCGAGCAGGTACCGTGCCGGCGCCATTGGTAGCGAGCAAGGCCCTCGTCCGGGAACACGCCCCGCGCCTCCTCGAGCGCGGCGCGCGAGGGAAAGCGGCCGGCCGGCCCGCACTCGCTTGGATAGCCGGTCTCGAATTGCGGCCACAGGCCATGCACGGTGAAGCCGAGATCCCCGTCCGGCTCGCATTGCCGGCGCCGCTTGCGCGCGCCTTCGAGCTCGCAGAAGCCCGGCGACCAGCTCAGGGCGAGGACGTAGAAATCGAACTCGCCCGCCGGGCCGCCGCGCGCGCCTTGCGCCGACGCCGCAGGCGCAAAGGCGAGCGCGAACGCAAGCGCGGCGAGACGCGACGGGTTGATCAGGGACGGGCCATCCGGCAGGCCGGCTCGTAGGCCCAGTTGCGGTCGAGCCCGTGCACGCACCATTCGACGCCCCAGCTCACGCCGATCACGGCGAGATCCTCCCGCACGGAATAGTCGATCTTGCGCCGCATGCCGTCCGAGGTGACGACCCGTCCGGTGCAGAAGCGGCGCGGGATGTAGTCCAGCCCCCACGGCCGCCAAGCGACGGGGCGGATCTGCTCGTATTCGGCGATCCGCAGGTTGGATTGCCAGAACTTCGTTTCCTTCTCGGCGAAATACGAGGCGATCTTCTCGAGGACGGCCACGTCGTGGCAGGCCGGAATCTGGGCGTCATAGGGGAAGACGCGCTTTTCCGCCGGCGTCAGCTCACGGGCGAAGGACGCCGAGGCGAAGGCCAAGGCGCAGGAGGTCACAAGGAGGGCTAGGCGCATAGGCATCTCGCTGCCGGACGGAACGCCTCGACCATGAGAGCGGCCCAAAGGGCGGTCAAGGCTTGCCGTGGACCGCGCCGACCGATTCTCGGCGGGTGTGTCCTCAATAAATCGGTTGCCGCGCGCGCGAGGCCGGCTGAAGGACGATCGGGCCGCTCGGCGCGGCGGGCGGCGGCTCGTAGGGCGGGATCGGCTCGAAGCCGCGCGGCGCCCGCCCCGGAGGCAAGGGTGCCGGCAAGGGCTGCGGCAAGGCGGGCGGCAAGGGCGACGAAAGGCGCGGCGGCAAAGGCGCGGCCGCGATCGTCGAACGGCTCGGCGGCAGCGAAACGACCGGCGGCAACGGCTCCCGGCTTCCATGAAGCCCGTCCATCGGGGCCGGGGCACGGTTCCACACCGGGGCCGACGGCCGGGCTGCGGAGGAAGGCTTCGTCCGCGCCAGCCCGGCGACGGCATAGGGATCGTGATCGTCCTCGACATCGATCTCGGGCTGCTCATAGGGACGCCCGGCATCCGGCTGCGGCCGCCGGGCGAGCAAGGCGCCGCCGTCGAGGCGCGGCGCGAATTTCAGGACCGGCTTGCACACGCGCCGCTGCCCGCGCGGATCGTGACGCGCCAGATCGAGATGGAAGTGGTTGTCGTGGTGGGCGTCGGCGCCGGGCCCGAGCACGGTCGTGAAATAGCTGCACGCCGCCACGAACACCTCGCGTAAGAACTCCTGCTCCACCGGCGTTCCCCGCCAGCCCTGAAGGACGGTGATCTCGCGGCCGTCGGCGAAACGGAAGCCCATGACGTCGAGCGCGTTGCCGAAGGCATGCTCGGACAGCTTGGCGCCGCTCCGGTTGTTGCGCGGGCGGCACGAATAGGAGCCCGATTTCACCTCGGCGACCGCAGCGCCGAAATAAAGCGAGGCGGCCGGCTGCACGACTTCATTCAGCCAGGCGTCGATGTTCGGGATGATCGGGCAGGCCAGCGTTCCCCGGCTGGAGAGCCCGACCGAGCCGCCGGCCAAGGCCGTCACCTTGAAGGGATAGGAGATGCCGCAGGCGCCTGGCCCGTCGATCGCCGAGGAGCGCGACATGTAGGCGGAGGGCTGCACGAGGCGCTGCGACAGGCAGGCCTCCTCGGCCTGCGCGCGCCAGGGCTCGCGCTGCTCAAAGCGGAACAGCCCGCAGCCAGTCATCCCGAGACCGATCAGCGTCAGCGCCGAAAACGCAACTAAGCCACGCCGCATGGCCGATAAAATGCGAGCCCTTCCGTAAACGTGACGTCAACCGGTTCATCGGGCCGCTGCCTCGATTCGGAGCAACCGGCACGCGGTTGCCGATCGGCGGCGGGCGTGTGACAGGAGCCGGACTGCAACCGGAGCCGCGCGACGATGATTTCGCTCCTCGATCTCCTGCGCCGTATCGATGCGGGCGAGCTCGCGCCGGCGGCGGCTCTGCGCGCCGCCCATGACGCGATTGCCGCCGGCGACCCGGCGATCGAGGCGTTCGTGCATGTCGACGGCGCGGCGCGGGCAGGCTCCGCCGGTGCGCTGCGCGGCATCGCCGTCGGCATCAAGGACATCATCGACACCGCCGACATGCCGACCGAGCTGGGCTCGCCGCTCTATGCCGGCTGGCGGCCCAAGGCCGATGCGCCGGTGGTGGCGGCCTTGAAGGCGGCCGGCGCGACGCCGGTCGGCAAGACCGCGACGACCGCCTTCGCCTTTCTCGACCCGGCGCCGACGCGCAACCCGCGCAATCCCGCGCACACGCCGGGCGGCTCGTCGGCCGGTTCCGCGGCGGCCGTCGCGGCCGGGCTCGTACCCCTCGCGTTCGGGACGCAGACAGGGGGCTCGATCATCCGGCCGGCTTCCTATTGCGGCGTCGCCGCCGTCAAGCCGTCGTTCCGGCTCATCCCGACCGTCGGGGTGAAGAGCTTCTCCTGGGCGCTCGACACGGTCGGCTTGTTCGCGGCGAGCGTCGCCGACGCAGCCTACGCCCTCGCCGCCGTCACCGGCCGGCCGGACCTGCGCATCGACGGGCGCGCCGGCGAGGCGCCGCGCGTCGGCGTCGTCGTGCAGGACTTCGCCGGCGATCCCGAGCCGGACAGCGCCGCCGCGCTCGACGCGGCGGCGCGCTGCGCGGAGCGGGCCGGCGCCCGCGTCCAGCCCATCGCGCTGCCGCCGATCTTCGGCGAGGCCTGGGCGGCGCACCCGAACATCCAGGATTACGAGGCCCGGCAGTCATTGGCTTGGGAATACGCGCATCATCGCGATGCCCTGCCGCCGCTCCTCCGTCGCTTGCTCGACGAGGCGCAAACGATCCCGGCCGAGACCTATGACGATGCCCGCCGCACGGCGCACCGCGCCCGCGGAGCCCTCGACGACATCTTCGCCACCGTCGACGTCCTGCTCACGTTCTCGGCGCCGGGCGCCGCGCCCCGATCCCTCGCCAGCACGGGGAGCGCGCGCTTCAACCGCCTCTGGACCCTGATGGGAAATCCCTGCGTCACCGTGCCGGGTCTGATCGGCGGCAACGGCCTCCCGGTCGGCGTGCAGGTGATCGCGCCCTTCGGCCGCGACACCCGCGCATTGCTCGCTGCGCATTTCGTCGAAGCCGCGATCACAGGGCATGGGTGATTCGCTGCAGAGCGCTTTATCCGATCACTTTTTTTCCCTACAGCCGCCAAGGCCTTAACCGTTCGTTAACCGTTTTCACCCCGGCTTCTCCCGCAGCGCGGCATGGAACTTCTCTTCTCGCCCTTCGTTCCGTCTGCTAGTCAGACGAGACCTGACGGGAGGCGATTATGGGCTTTGTGTCGCGGCTGGATATGGCGTCCACGGCCAACATCGCGGCGATCGGCGCAGCGCTAGCCTTCATAGGCGCCATCGTCGTGGGGGTTCTTTAAAAACTTTACGGGGAGCGCGTCCGCGCTCCACCGATCGGGCATCGCCGCCGCCG
>DASQLE010000140.1:0-2280 GCA_035630175.1 Beijerinckiaceae bacterium | reverse complement strand
GGAAATACGAAAAGGCGGCCTGAGCACGAGCGAAGGACCGCCCCGTCTTAAGCGCCGTCGTCCGGACCTTCGTCCTTGGTCGGGGCCTGGAGCCCGCTTCGCAAGACCGCTTCTTTGTCGGGCCGTTCGCCCTTATCTTCCCTAACCTCCCGTTTCGTGCGCCGCAGCTGCTTCGCGACCTTGTTGAGGGCCGTGTTGAAGGCGAGATAGATGTCCTTGTCGCTCCCTTCGGCGCTTTTCATCGGCAGCGCGCCCATCTGCATGTTGACGGAGCAGCGATAGGTGATCCCCTCCCGGCTGAAATGCACGGAGGCGGTGTTCAAGCGGCCGAAATACTTGCTGGCGACCCGCAGAATGCCTTCGCGGGCGTGGTCCGGCAGGCTGCTGCCGAGATCGATGTTCGAGCTTTGAACCGATATGTTCTTGTCGACCGTCTCGAGCTTCATGCGTTCTCTCCCCGTCGAGCCGTCGCCATGTGTTTGACCATCCGGCGGAGTAATGTTTAGTGCTCATGCTCGTCAAGCTGAGCAGTCGCCCGTTGCGTTCGCCCGCGGATGACGGCGCAGCGGCCCGGCGAGCGGACCTCGCGGGATATCAGGACGGTGGCCGTGACGGCTTCATCGCGTGACCTCAAGGCGCATTTCGCGCGCGGCGGCAAGGCCATCAACGGCTGGTGCTCGATCCCGTCGGCGGTGACGGCCGAGATCATGGCCCAATTGTTCGACACGGTCAGCATCGATCTCCAGCACGGGCTGATGGATTACCAGACCGCGTTGTCGATGCTGCAAGCCATCGACCGGCGAGCGATCCCGACGCTGTGCCGCGTGCCCTGGAACGAGCCCGGCATCATCATGAAAGCCCTCGACGCCGGTTTCACGGGGATCATCTGCCCGATGGTCAATACGCGCGAGGAGGCCGAGCGCTTCGCCGCTTCCTGCCGCTATGCGCCGCGCGGAACGCGGTCGTTCGGCCCGACGCGGGCGCTCGCCGTGCACGGCCCGGACTACGTCAGGACCGCCGACGATCTGGTCACGACCTTCGCCATGGTCGAGACGGCGGCGGCTCTCGCCAACCTCGACGAGATCCTGAGCGTCGACGAGGTCGACGGCATCTATATCGGGCCGGCCGACCTGTCCCTGTCCCTCGGTTACCCGCCCTCGCTTTTGCCGACGGACGGCGCCGTGTGGGACGCGATCGCCGAGATCCGCGTCAAGGCCAAGGCGGCCGGCAAGGCGGCCGCAATCCATTGCGGGTCGCCGGGGATGGTGCGCGACATGCTCGCGGCCGGCTTCGATCTCGCCACGCTCGTCACCGATGCACGCCTGTTCGCGAACGCGCTCGCGGCCGGCTTGAACGAGGCGCGAGCCGCCGCCCCGACTACCAACCGTTGAACCGCTGCCAGACGGCGTGGACGTGGCGGTCGCCGCCGCGCACGACATGATACCGGTCGTGCTGAGCGCCGGTGGCGCAGGCGTGGTTCGGCAGGATGCGCACCGATGATCCGACCGGCAGGTCGGGGCAGGACGCCGCGCTGCCGGGCCGCACCGCCAGGATGCCGTGCTCCTGGTTCGCATCGATCATGATCAGATCGGCGTAAGGGCGACCATCGGCGTCGCAGACGAGCCCATAACCCTGATCGAGCGGCTGCCGGGCCGTGCCGCGATCGCGCGACATGGCCATCCAGCCCGCGTCGACGATGATCCAGCCCTTGTCGCGCTGATGGCCGAGCACCGTCGCCAGGACGCTGAGCGCCACGTCGTCCGGAGCGCACACGCCGATGCCGGCCATGACGAGATCGAAGAAGACGAAAACCCCGGCGCGGACCTCGGTCACGCCGGCAAGGTCGCGGGCGGCAAACGCCGTCGGGGTCGAACCGACGCTGACGGCGGGGCACGGTAGCCCGGCCGCGCGCAAGGCCTCCGCCGCACGAACGGCGGCCGCGCGCTCCGCCTCGGCGACGGCGACGAGCGAAGGCTCGTCCCGGCAATCATACGAGCTGCCGGCATGGGTCATGACCCCGGCGAGGGCGGCGCCGCCGTCCTGCAGCACGCGGCCGATCGCCACGAGACGGCCGGTATCGCCGGGCTGCACGCCCGAGCGGTGGCCGTCGCAGTCGATCTCGATCAGCACCGGAAGCCGGTCGCCGGCGGCGCGCGCCGCGGCGGCGACGGCCTTCGCGCTGTCGAGGTTGTCGAGGAGGATCGTCAGATCGGCGCCGCGGCGGCGCAGATCGAACACATGACCGAGCTTGTTGGGCGTGATGCCGACGGCGTACAGGAT
>DASQLE010000139.1:0-17115 GCA_035630175.1 Beijerinckiaceae bacterium | reverse complement strand
ACGCCGCTGCCCGGCCGGGTCACGGCTCTGAGACCCGACGAGTTCTCGAAGGTCTGGATCAGCCGGGATTGCACGAGCCGGGGCAGCCGGTCGGCCCATTGCCCGCCGGCTACCGCCGATACCGCCCCTGACGGTTCTTTGACGATAATCCTATCCGCCTCGAGGGGCTGGACCGCGGCCGGCTCCGCCACGGCGATCTGCCCGACCGCCGAACTCCCGGCCCGCACCTGGCGCGGCGCCGTCAGGTCGTAGTTCGTCACGGAGGACGACGACGAGCACGCGCCCGCGAGGCCAGCGAGGGCCACGCAGCACAGGAGGGAGAGCAAGGCGCGACGTAGCGGCCTTTTGGGCGACAGCATGAGCGACCGGATAAAAGTCCTGGACGCCGCATAAATACCATAAACTACCGGCGGCCACTGTACTCCGGAAGTGACGGCCGGCCGCCAAAAATCACCTGGCTGGGATTTTTCTCAATGCTGCGCACCGTGCGGCCGACGTCATTGAGGGTCCGGCGGGCCTCGGCGGCGGCGGCCTCGATCTCGCGCGCTCCCGATCCGGTGAACCGGTTGAGGCCAGTCGTGACGTCGGCCGTCCGCTTGTCCAGGTTGTTGGCGAGATCGCGGATGGAATCGGCCGCCTCGCGGACGGCGTCGAAGGTGCCCCTGCCCTCTTCCCCGGCGGCGGAGCCGAGGAAGTTCTCGGCCGCCTTGAGCACCCCGTCGATGCGGTCGGCCGAGCGGTTGAGCTTCTCGGTGATGGAGGCGGCTTCGCTGATCGCCTTCTGGACGTCCTCGCTCGAGGCCCCGAGGGCGGAAGCGAAGCGGTCGGCATTGTCGATGGTGCGGTTGAGCTTGGTCGCGTCGATGGCGCGGGCGACGTTGCCGACATCGGTCAGGGTCATGTCGAGCTTCGGCGCGGTGTCGTTGAGGCGGCGGGTCAGGGTGGCCGTGTCCTGAAGGATGTTGGCGACGTTCTGCTTGTTGTCGCCGAGCGCCCGGGTGAAGGAATCGAGGTTCTCGACAACGCGCCCCACGCGCTGCGCATCGACGGCGTCGAGAGCGGCGCTGAAACGCTCGACATTGTCGACCGTGCGGCTGACCTTGGCCGGGTCGACCGCCTTGACCACGTTGCCAAGGTCTGTGAGGGCGGTGTCGAGCTTCGGGGCCGTCTCGTTCAGGCGCTTGGCGAGGCTCGCCACGTCCTGCAGCGTGTTGGTCACGGCCTGTCGGTTCTCGCTCAGGCCTTGCGTGAAGCCTTCCACGTTCTCGACGATGCGCGCCACGCGCTGCCGATCCACCGTGCGCAGGAGCTCGGTCGCGTCCGTCGTGAGGACCTCGAGCTTTTCCGCGAGCGGACCGATGCGCTCGGCCGCCTGCCCCATCTGGGCGAGGAATTTGTTGAGGCCGGGGGCATTCTCGCCGAGCGCCCGCGAGAAGCCCTCGACGTTCTGCAGGGTGCGGTTGATGGCGCCTTCGTTGTCCTTGACGATGCGGCCGACCCCTTCGAGAACCTCGTCGGCCCGCCGCGCCAGGGTCCGGGCCATTTCCATGATGTCCTGGAAATCGGACCGGTCGGCGAAGATCGTCGGCAGCGGCTGGCCAGGGCCAGGCGCGAGTCCCGGCGCACCCGGCTCGCCGCCGACGAGGGCGATCTGGGCGACGCCGGACAGCATGTTGACCTCGAGGCGGGCGCGCGTGTCGGTGCGGAGCGGCGTCGCGCGCTCGATCTCGGTGATGGCGACGACGCGGCGCGGATCCTCCGGCAGGAGCTGGATGTCCGTCACCTCGCCGACACGGATGCCGTTGAACAGGACCATCGAGCCCTTCGACAGGCCGGATACGGAGCCGGAGAAGACGACGCGGATCGGCTGCCGGCGCTGGCCGCTATCGCTCCCGGAGAACCAGTAAACGAAGCCGAAGGCGGCGGCCAAGACGGCGAGCGTGAAAAGCCCGATCAGGGCGTAGTTGGCGCGGGTTTCCATGAATCAGTCTCAAGCTCCGCCGGCGAGCGCCGCCCGGGCGCGTTTGCCGTGAAAATAGGACCTCACCCACGGGTGATCCGAGGCCAGCATGGTCTCGATCGGCCCTGCGGCAATAATATGCCCATCCCCCAAGGCTGCGATGCGGTCGCAGACGGTATAAAGGCTGTCGAGATCATGGGTTACCATGAAAACGGTTAATCCCAAAGTGCGCTGCAGGGTGGCGATCAGCTCGTCGAAGTCGCCCGCCCCGATGGGATCGAGCCCCGAGGTGGGCTCGTCGAGGAACAGAATCTCGGGATCGAGCGCCAGGGCCCGGGCCAGGGCGGCGCGCTTGATCATGCCCCCGGACAGCTCGGAGGGCAGCTTGTCGGCGGCGTCGGGCTTGAGGCCGACCATCTCGATCTTGAGCATGGCGAGCTCGTCGAGCAGGCGGTCCGACAGGGTGAGGTATTCCCGCATCGGCACCTGCACGTTCTGCTTCACGGAGAGCGAGGAGAACAGCGCCCCCTGCTGGAACAAGACGCCCCAACGGCGCTCGATCTGGCGCCGCGATTCGGGCGAGAGCTCGTCGAGGTCCTCGCCGAACACCTCGATGCTGCCGGCCCGCTTGGGAATGAGCCCGAGGATGGTCCGGGTGAGCACCGATTTGCCCTGTCCGGAGCCGCCGACGAAGCCGAGGATCTCGCCCCGGTAAACGTCGAGATCGAGCCCCTTCAGGATCAGGCGCTCACCGAAGCCGACCTCGACCGCGCGGACGCGGATCACCACCTCGCGGTTCGGGTCCGTGACGGTCGGGGAGCGCCGGTCGAGCATGACGGTCAGTAGCGGATCGCGGCGAAGAACATGGCGAAGATGCCGTCGAGCACGATGACCATGAAGATGGCCTTGACGACCGACGACGTGACGTGCTGGCCGAGGGACTCGGCCGAGCCCTGCACGTCGAGGCCCTCCATCGAGGCGATCAGCCCGATGACCAGGGCCATGAACGGCGCCTTGATGATGCCGACGAGGAACGTCTGCATGCCGATCGCCGCGCGCAGGCGCGACACGAACACGTCCGGGCTGATGTCCCCGTAGATCCAGGCGACCAGCCCGCCGCCGTAGAGGGCCGCCATGTCGGACAGGAAGGTCAGCATGGGCAGGGCGATGATGAGGGCGAGGATGCGCGGCACGATGAGCACCTCGACCGGATCGAGGCCCATCACCCGGAGGGCGTCGATCTCCTCGCGCATCTTCATGGAGCCGATCTCGGCCGTGAAGGCGGAACCCGAGCGGCCGGCCACCATGATCGACGTGAGCAGGACCCCGAGCTCGCGCAAGGTCAGGATGCCGGTCAGATCGACGACAAAGGGCGTGGCGCCGAACTTCCGCAATTGGAAGATGCCCTGCTGGGCGACGATGCAGCCGACCAGGAACGAGATCAGGACGATGATCGGCACGCCCCGGAAGGCGATGTGTTCGAGGTGATGGACGAGGGGCGTGCCGCGGAAGCTTGCCGGTCGCGTCATGACGCGCAGGAAGGCGGCGACCACCTGGCCGAGAAAGCCGACGCCGCCGATCACGTCGCGGCCGGCCCCCGCGACGGCCCGGCCGATATCGGCCAGGAACTCGACGAAGGGCGAGCGCCGCACGGGATGGACGGGCTGGAAGCCGCGATAGGCCACCTCGTTGAGCAGGATGTGGTGCTCGGCGCGGGCGCCGACGAAATCGGCCGACAGGCCTTGCGTCCCGAGCTCATGGCGGGTGCGGTCGAGAACCCAGGCGCCCAGGGTATCGAGCCGGTCGACGTGGGACAGATCGATGAGGACCCGCCGCCCCTGCTCGGCGGCCGCCGCCACCTCGGTGATGCGCTCCTCCACCGCCGTGGCCCTGTCCACGGTCCAGCGCCCGGAGAGCACGGCGCGCACCTCGTCGCCGGCCCGCTCGATCGCGGCCTCGGGCTCATGGGTCGAAGCAGTGTCTGGCAAGGCTCCCGGCCCTCGCGTATCGTGCCGGTGATAGCGTGACCACGGCCGGCAAGTCGAGCCTCGCAGGGCGGGACGAGCCGGATGGGGTGATGCGGAAAGGAACCGGGTGCCCCGCATCTTGGACGTTTCGGTCGAGCGCTTCCCGGTCGCCGGCCGCTTCACCATCGCCCGAGGATCGCGCACGGAGGCTGTCGTGGTGACGGCGGCGATCCGCGACGGCGCCGCCCGCGGCCGGGGTGAGTGCGTGCCCTATGCCCGCTACGGCGAGACCCCCGAGAGCGTGCTCGCCGCCATCGAGCGTCTGCGCTCGGCGGTGGAGGCCGGGCTCGATCGCGAGGCGCTTCAGGAGGCCATGGCGGCGGGCGCTGCCCGCAACGCCCTCGACTGCGCCTTGTGGGACCTCGACGCCAAGCGCAGCGGAGTGCCGGCCTACCTGAGCGCCGGCCTCGACCGGCTGCGGCCGGCCACGACCGCTTACACCATCAGCCTCGACGCGCCCGAGGCCATGGCGAGAGCCGCGGCGACGGCGGCGCGGCGGCCGTTGCTCAAGATCAAGCTCGGCGGGCCGGACGGCGACGTCGACCGGATCCGCGCCGTGCGGGCGGCGGCGCCCGACGCGACGCTCCTCGCCGACGCCAACGAGGGCTGGACGGAAGCCAATCTCGTGCGCCATGCCGAGGCCTGCGCCGAGGCGGGCTTCGCCCTCATCGAGCAGCCCCTCCCCGCGGACCGGGACGAGGCGCTCAGGGGAACGCCGCGGCCGGTGCCGCTCTGCGCCGACGAGAGCCTGCACGATCGGGCCGGGCTCGACCGGCTCGTCGGCCTTTACGACGCGGTCAACATCAAGCTCGACAAGGCCGGCGGGCTGACCGAGGCGCTCGCGCTCGCGGCGGCGGCCGAGGAACGCGGCCTCGCCATCATGGTCGGCTGCATGGTCGGCACCTCCCTCGCCATGGCGCCCGCCATGCTGCTGGCGGCGCGGGCGCGCTTCGTCGACCTCGACGGTCCCCTGCTGCTGGCCCGCGACCGCGACGACGGGCTCGCCTACGACGGCAGCACGGTTCAGCCGCCCTCGCCTGCCCTGTGGGGCTGAGCGGCGAGAACACGCGCCGCCGCGAGGGCCAGCATGAGGCCAATGGCGGCCAGCGGCGCCATCGCGGCAAAGACCAGGGCGCCGCCGGACCCGAAGACGACGCCGCTCAGCACGGTCCCGGCCGCCATGCCGAGGGACACCGCGGTGCTGAGGAGGCCTTGCGCGCGCCCGCGCGATCCCGGCGGAGCGAGGTGGGACACCGCCGCCATGGCGCCGAGATGGGTCGCCCCGAACGAAAGGCCGTGCAGCGTCTGCAGGAGGAACGTGGCGGCGAGGCCCGGGGAAAAGGCCATGAGGGAGAAGCGCAGGGCGGCCGCCACCGCGCCGACCGTGAGAAATCCGAGGCCGGCGGAGCCGCGGCCGACGATGCGCCCGGCCGCCGCGAACAAGACGACCTCGGCGACGACGCCGACGGCCCACAGGTAACCGATCGCCGGCTCCGAAAACCCGCGCTCGCGCCAATGCAGGCTGCCGAAGGCGTAGACGCCGGCATGGCTCGCCTGAATGCACCCCGCCGCCGCGATCAGGAGCCACAGGGCGGGCGGCAGACGGATCGCGATTGCGGCCGGCAGCTTCGCTTCCGGCGGCCGCGGCGGCGCGGCTGGAACCGCGAAGCGCACCGCCGCGGTCGTCGCCAGGGCGAGGCCGGCGAGACAAGCCGGGACCGCCGCCGGCGTCGCCGCGGCGACGATGTAGCCGCCGGACACGCTCGCCGCGAGGAACGCGACCGAGCCCCACAAACGGATGCGGCCGTAATCGAGCCGCGGATCGGCGCGCACCGCCTCCGTCGAGACAAGGTCGCATAACGGGGCAAGCGGCGCCTGGGCGGCCGCCATGGCGACCGCGAGCGCGGCGATCGCGTAAGGATCGGACGCGAAGGCCAGGGCGACATAGGTCAGGACGAGGCCGATCGTGCTGGCGAGGAGGAGGCGACGCGCGCCGACGCCGCGATCGACGAGGCTCATGAACGGAGCCGTCACCACGACGCGGGTCACGATCGGCAGCGCCAGGATCACGCCGATGGCGGACGCGTCGAGCCCGCGGCTTTCGAGCCATACGGGGAAGAAGGGCATGTAGACGCCGATCGCGGCGAAGCATGCGCCGTAAAGGGCGGACAGCCGCACGCCCGGGCCGAGGGCATGATGCCGAAAAGTGGAAACCGCTTTTCGGACCAACATCATGCTCGGCTTATGAAATCGATCACGTTCATGCGTTTTGATCGACTCGATCAGAACCCATCGCGATCTGGGCGGAGTGTCGTCATGAGCCTGTTCGGAAGGCGGAGCGGCGGGAGAATGCGTAAAGAGCTGTTAAGGCTCTTCCGATACCACAGGGTGCCAAGTGGGAGCATGCGCCGGGAATCTCCGGCCTTGTGGACGAGATCATGGGCGAGGGTGGATCGCTGACGGTGGCGGAAGCCGAATACGAGACCATCGAAGCGGCCGTCATGGAGACGGCGCGCGGGCGGTGGTTCCTCGCCGAGTTCGCGCAGCGCAACCGCACCGCCGATACCACGATGCTGCTTGACGCCATCGGCCGCCTCGAGCAGGCGGTCACAGGCGAGCGCGCCGTCCAGAGCATGGACCGGGTACGCTTCGATCTCATGGAGATGGCCAAGGCGATCGCCCGCACCAAGAGCGAGATCGCGGCCATTCAGTCGCCGGATCAGGAACAGAGCCGGCTGGTGGAGGCCTCCGAAACCCTCGACGCCATCGTGCGCACGACGGAACGGGCGACGTCGGAAATCCTCGGCGCCGCCGAGCACGTGCAGGAGGCCGCCTGGACCCTGCGCGAGAACGGCGCCGACGAGGAGCTGTGCGGCGAGCTCGACCGGCGCGCCACCGAGATCTACACCGCCTGCTCGTTCCAGGACCTCACGGCGCAGCGCACCGGCAAGATCGTCAATGCGCTCCGCTACCTCGAGGGCCGCATCAACGCCATGATGGATATCTGGGGCGGGGAGGAGCAAGCCGAGCCGGCGCCCGCACCCGACCGGGTCTGGTCGAGCGAACTCAGCCAAGGCGATGTCGACACGGTGATCATCGACGACCTCCTGTTTTCGGCCGCGCCCGGAGAGCCCGACCCGCTGCCGGACGAGCCGGGCTTGCTCGTCGAAGCGGACGATTTCGGCTTCATCGAGGCCCCGATCGTGCTGCCACCGCCCCCACCGCAGCCGCCCCCGCCGCCGAGCGCCCAGCTGATCGTCCTCGCGCCGCCCGCACCGACGCCGCTGGCCGCCCAGCCGAAGGTGGCGCTGGAGGCTGTGCCGATGCCGGCGATCTCGCGCCTCGACGCTTTTGCCGAGATCGAGGGCCTCGACACGCGCGAGAAGCTGCGCCGCTTCACCTGACGTCGCCGGCCGCCACCGTCCATGCGCGAGGCGCAAGGCCAACCGGAGCTTTGGCGCCTTCCTGGCCGGCTCGCGGCGTGATTTAGAGCAAGATGCTCAATCTTGGAGTCGATCCCGTTCATGCGTTCTGATTGATCAATCAGAACGCATCGCGATCCAGCCGTGCCATGCCCGAATCGCGCCGCCCGTCGAAGCCGTTCATCGGCATTGCCCTGAAGGTGCTGTCGGCGCTCGCCTTCACGCTGATGTCGGCCGGCGTGAAGACGCTCAGCTCCGTCTATCCGACGGGCGAGCTCGTCTTCTTCCGCTCCGCCTTCGCCCTGGTGCCCCTGCTCGTTTGGCTGGCTTGGCAAGGCGATCTCATCAACGCGGTGCGCACGACCAACCTGCCGGGGCATCTGCTGCGCGGGCTGATTGGCACCTGCGGCATGTTCGCGGGCTTTTTCGCCCTGTCGTATCTGCCGCTGCCGGACGCGGTGGCGATCGGCTACGCATCGCCCCTGATCACGGTTGTGCTGGCGGCTCTGGTGCTCAAGGAGACCGTGCGCGCCTACCGCTGGACCGCCGTCGTGATCGGTTTCGTCGGCGTCCTGATCATGCTGATGCCGCATCTGGACGCGAGCGCGCTCGCCCGCGGCCTCTCGGCCGGCCCGGCCCTCGGCGCCGTCTTCGCGCTGTTCGCCGCCTTCTGCGCAGCCGGCGCCACCATCCAGGTGCGCCGCCTGACGCAAACGGAGAAGACCGGCGCCATCGTGCTGTATTTCTCCCTCCTGACCACGATGCTCGGGCTGGCGACGATCGTGCTCGGCTGGCGGCTCCCAGGTCCCGCCGAGGTCGGCCTGCTCGTCCTGACCGGCATCCTCGGCGGCGTCGGTCAGATCCTGCTCACCGAGAGCTATCGCTACGCCGACACCTCGCTCCTGGCGCCGTTCGAATACACCACCATGATCTGGGCCCTCCTGACCGGATGGTTCCTCTTCGCCCAGCTCCCGCAGACGACGGTGGTGGTCGGCGGCGTCATCGTCTCGGCGGCGGGCGTGTTCGTCGTCTGGCGCGAGCGCCAGCTCGAGCTGATCCGCGTCAAGGAGGTCGAGGTCGCCTCGCAGCGGCCGACCTGATCCCACCCTACCCTCCCCTCGCGGGGAGGGATTATGATGGCGCCATACAATCCCCGGAGCCGATCATGACGCCGATCGCAGTCACCATCGCCGGTTCGGATTCCGGCGGCGGCGCCGGCATCCAGGCGGACCTCAAGACCTTTTCGGCCCTTGGCGTCTACGGGGCGAGCGTGATCACGGCGCTCACCGCCCAGAACACCCTCGGAGTGCAGGGCATCTACGACATCCCGCCGGATTTCATCGCCCGGCAGATCGACAGCGTCTTCTCCGACCTCGCGGTGCAGGCCGTGAAGATCGGCATGCTGTCGCAGCCGGCGGTGATCGAAGCCGTCGCGGCCGGGCTCGTGCGGCACCGAGCCGACACGGTTGTGCTCGATCCGGTCATGGTGGCGACCAGCGGCGACCGCCTGCTCGCGCCCGAGGCGGTCGAGAGCCTGAAAACAAAGCTCGTTCCGCACGCCCTCGTGATCACGCCGAACCTGCCGGAGGCGGCGGCGATGCTGGACGAGCCGATCGCCGAAGACGAGGCGGCGATGCGCGGTCAGGCCGAGCGGCTGATGCGGCTCGGGCCCGGCGCCGTCCTCATCAAGGGCGGCCATGCGGAGGGCGCGGACAGTGTCGATCTCCTCCTCGACGCCAAGGGGCTCGAGCGCTTCGCGGCGCCGCGCCTCGCCACCCGCAACACGCACGGGACCGGCTGCACCCTGTCGTCGGCGATCGCCGCCGGCCTCGCCAAGGGGCTCGACCTCCGCCACGCCGCGGCCGCCGCCAAGGCTTATGTCAGCGCCGCCCTCGCCGCGTCCGAGCACTTGCGCATCGGAAGCGGCCACGGCCCCGTGCACCATTTCCACGGCTGGTGGTGAGCAGCGCCTCCCGAGCGCGGGGAGAGGGTTTCACGGCGCCGGCCTGCGGCCCTCGCGCGGCGGCAGCGACAGGACGTATTCGGCCATGGCGTCCCGATCCGGCGCCGGGACCTGCGCGGTGTTGCGCACTACCGCGCCCATGTTGCCGCCGACGAAATCGCCCTCCGGGGTCATGCCGGAGCCGAGCACCTCGGCGACGTCGCTCCGGCTCCAATCGCCGATCCCGCTCGGATGCGGCGTGATGTTCGGCACCGACCCTTTGCCATCCGGATTGGGGCCGCCGGCGAAGCGGCGGTCGGTGTCGATCGCGCCGGCGACGTTGCGCGGGCTGTGGCATTCGGCGCAATGGCCCGGACCTTCGACGAGGTAGGCGCCGCGATTCCAGGACGCGCTTTTCGCGGCATCCGGTGCGAACGCTTCGCCGTCGAGGAAGGCGAACTTCCATAGGCCGAGGCCGCGGCGGAAGGTGAAGACGAGCGGCAGGTCGTGCGCGCGGGCGCGGCCCTCGACCGGCGGAAGCGTGCGGATGAAGGCGAACACGTCGCGAACGTCCGCCGCATTCATGCGCTGATAGGAGGTGTAGGGAAAGGACGGATAGTAATGGCGCCCGTCGGGCGAGACGCCGCCGCGCATGGCGCGCAGGAATTGCTCGGGTGTCCAGCCGCCGATGCCGTCGCGCGGATGCGGCGAGATATTGGGCGCGTAGAAGGTGCCGAAACCCGAGGCGAGCGCGAAGCCGCCGCCGAGACGGGTCTTGTCGTCCTGGCCCGGCGTGGCGTGGCAGGATGCGCAGCCGCCCGCATAAAAAAGGGTCTGGCCGTTGGCGAGGTCGGGTTGTCCCGCCGGGATCGGCTCCGTGCCGGCGCGCTGCAAGGAGGGGTCGGTCAGGAACCAGAATCCCAAGGCCCCGACGATGACGACAGCCGACAAGACGAGGATGAGCCGCATCATCCCTGACCTCCGATGAAAAAGGCGGGCCGAGCCCGCCTTTGCCGATGCCTGCCCTGATCCGTCGAACGCGCGTCAGCTCTTCTTCATGCGGAAGGTCTCGTGGCAGCCGCCGCAGGCCTTGGTGACGGTGCCGAAGGCGTCCTTGAAGCTGTCGAGGTCCTTGGTCTGCGCGGAGGCCTTCTTGATATCGACCGACCAATCGTCGAAGCGCTTGCGGAACTCGGCCTGTTTCTCCCAAACGGTGGGCAGAGCCGCCGTATCGCCCCCGGTCTTGGAATTCTCCGGGAAGTAGGTGTGCATGGTGTCGGCGGCCTTGGCATAGGTCTGCAGCACGTCCTTGGCCTTGGCGAGGTCGAAGGGAGTCTCGCCCTTGACCATCTGGTTGCCGGCTCGGGTCGCGTCGCCGACCCCCTTCATGGTCGCCTTTCGCTGCGCGATGGGATCGCTTTGCGCAAAGACGGCGGTCGCCCCGATCGCCAGGACAGCGCTGACAACAACCAAACGGATCATGAACGGCCCTCCCTCAAGCTTGAGCACACCGCATCAACTTGCCTGTCAGAACAGCCGAGGCGGGCCAAGTCAAAACTTCGTCATTGGACCAATTCCAAGGAATTAGGCTTTGCCGGACGTCCTTCAGCGGGGGCTTGCAACCCCGGCCCGCCGCCGCGAGGCCACCCCGTCGCGCGTCGCGAGCCGGACGAACAGCGGCGCGAACGGCGCTGCCATGCCGACGTGCCGATGGTGCCTATTACCGCCGTGGTACACCATCGTCGGTCACGCGACCGGTTCGCCCGCCGCGACCCAGTCCTTGAAGCCGCCGCGGTAATGCTCGCGGAGAGCGAGACCGGCCTCCTGCGCGAGCGCGATCGCCCGGACGGAGCGGATTCCGGCCGCGCAGGAGAAGACGATCCGCTGACCTTCGGCCGTCGGCAGCGCGGCCGGGTCGAAGGTGGAGAGCGGGTGCGAGACGGAACGCGGAATGTGCCCGGCGGTGAACTCATGCGGCTCGCGCACGTCGACGAGAAGCATGGAGCCGTCCGTGAGCCCGCGCTTCACCTCGTCGAGATCAAGATCGACGACGCTCAAGCTACCCATTGCCTGTTCCTCCATCGCCCGCCCTGACGACCCGCGCGGCGCCCTCAACGGCCGCCGACATCGGCCACCTCGACGGGAACCGTGGTCCGGCGGCCGTCACGCTCGATCAGGAGGTCCAAGCTCCGGCCGACGCCGATGCGCTCCAGTTCCTCGGTCAGATCGGACAAGCGCCGCACCGGCCGGCCGTTGACGCCGACGATGATATCGCCGATCTCGCCGGTGCGGGGATCGACGCCGCGCAGCCCCGCGCGGGCGGCGGGAGACCCGGCCAGCGTCCGCACGACGACCACCCCCTCGATGCCGAGCCGGGCGGCGACCGCTTCCTCCCCCGCCATGATCCCGAGGCCCGGGTTGGGAACCCGCCCCGAGCGGATCAGCTGCGGCACGACCCGGTTGACCACGTCGACCGGCACGGCGAAGCCGATGCCCGCCGAGGCGCCCGAGGGCGAGAAGATCGCCGTATTGACGCCGATCAGGCGTCCGGCCGAATCGAGCAAGGGCCCGCCCGAATTGCCTGGATTGATCGACGCGTCCGTCTGGATGACGTCGGCGATCTCGCGCCCCTCGCTCGTTGGTAGCCGCCTTTGCAAGGCGCTGATCACGCCCGTGGTGAGGGTCTGGTCGAGCCCGAACGGATTGCCGATCGCAAAGGCGGCCTGGCCGACCTTGAGGTCTGCGGAGGTTCCGATGGCGATCGGCGGCGGCAGGCCGCCGGCGCGCCCGAGCCGGAGCACGGCGAGATCGTAGTTCGGGGCCGTCCCAACGACCTCCGCGGACACGATGTCGCCGGAAGCGAGCCGGATCGTGACCGGGCGCGCGCCCTGGATGACGTGATTGTTGGTGACGACGTGGCCGGCGCCGTCCCAGATGAAACCGGTGCCCGACTGCACGCCCCCTCCCCCGCCGCCTTCCATGAGCATCAGATCGCGTCCGCTCGGCCGCGCGAAGACATGCACCACCGACGGCGAGACGCGCTGGAAAAGTTCAACCGTCGCGCGCTCCGCCTCGGCGAGATCGCCGCGCGCCGTCACCGGCCGCGGCGTCTCGGCGGCAAGGAAGAAGCGCGAGACATACGGTTCCGCCACGTAGGCCGCGAAGAGGACGATCAGGGCGAAGAAGGCGAAGCGCATGACGCGGTCCGACACTTCCGTTCTCCTCGAATGAATTGCTGTGCCAAAGCGCGCTCAGCGCCCTGGCGAGAACGCGGCGAGCGCCGACCGGTTCATTGAAACCAAGATGACCGGAGAGATCGAGACCTTCGCGGGGCTTGGGCGCCTTCTCAGGCTTGCCTTTTGCCGCGGCCGGTCCATGCTCTCGCAACGTCGGGACCAACGGCACCGGCCGACCCTTGGAATTGCGAGGCGACATGGCTACGGCAGCCCACCATCAGGCCGTGCTCGACACGGTCGCCATGCTGGCCGATCAGATCGCGCGGGCGGCGCCCGAATGCGCCGATCAGGCGATGCAGATCGTCAAGCTGATGCAGGAGCTGAGCCCCGTTCCCGACCGGGCCCTGATCGAAGATGCCGTCTCCGTCGAGACGGCGGATACCGACGTGTCTGAAGCCCGGGTGCAAGCCACGACCGATGCCGTCATGCAGGCCGTCAAGAGCCGTTCCTGATGAAAAGCGCCCTCGTTCTTCAGCCTCCCTGGCTCAACAGGACCATCAGGGAGGTGGCCAAGGTGGTCGTAAGCATAAAGCCCAAAAAGGCGGTCCCAAAGGACGCGGCCGTGACAGTGGCGGCAGCGGCCTCGGGGGCGGCGCCGGATTCGGCTTGAGACTGCATCGTGGCGCTCATGGTTGTCTTGCTCTGGCCCAGAAACAAACTGGGCAAGGCAAGAGTTCCCGAACCGACCTCAGGAAGATGTGTGTTTCCGCACAAGGCGCGGAACGAATCGCTTGAATAGGGTTAATATCTCTGATTGTCGGAGGGTCAGGCGCTGAGTCTCAGCGCGCCCGAGCGCCTCCGGGATCAGGAAGCGACGTGCCGTGGCTGCCGACCCGATGAAGCTTGAGGAAGAGCTCGACACGCTTGATGCGCGTCGGATGGAGTTGGATGCCGCCATCAGGGATGCCCATAACCGGCAACGCTACGGACGAGAGCCTGATGCCATCGAGCGGGCGCGTGTCGAAGAGGCGGCTTTGGTCCGGGATCTCGACCACCTGATGACCCGCTATCGTGCCGTCGAGGGGCGGCTGCTTCTCGCCCGCTCCGGCCAGAAGACCCCGTGGTAGCACTCGCGCATCTGCGAGGGCGCGCGCTTCTACTCTCTTCGACGTGCCGAGGCTTGTCCTCCTCTGCGCCGGCTCGGACCGGCCTAGGCGGACAACGCCAATGACCCGGATTTCCAGATCCCGCTCACGCGACGGCGGGAGCGTTGTGCTGCTGCGTTTCATCCCTGAGATCGGCAGGGCTTGTGCCGGGCGCGTTCGCTCCCGTCACGACGCTTCGCGGCGGCGGGCGCGCCATTCCGCGGGATCTTCGAAGCGCATCGCCCAGATGCCACGCCGGCCGGCCCGCGCCGCCGCCTCGGCGCCGGCATAGCGGCCGTCCGAATAGCGCCGGTCGGACAGCGCCCAACCGTCCCGCGTCATCGTCTCGGCGATGTCGCGCCCCTCCGTGCGGCAGCGGGCGAGGCCGCGACCGTAACGGTCCTTGCCTTCGACCGCGCAATCGAGCGGCCGCGAGCCGATCAGACCGTCGAGATGCTCGGCCGCGAGCTTGCCGCACGGCACCGGGCGGCCGTTCGCCTCGCAGGTCTGCGCCATCTCGGGAGCGTCGATGCCCTGCAGCCGCAGCTTCTCGCCGCGCAGTTCGAGCGTGTCGCCGTCGACGACTCGCGCCGCGCCCGCGATGTCGCGATCCGGGCGCTTGTCGCTACGCCGATCCAGGAACTCTCCACCGAAATAGTAGAGGACGAGGATCGAAAGGACCGCCTTGACGAGTCCGAAAAGGGTGAAGCGCCTGCGCCCACCCCGCCGAATCAGCCGCATCATCCCGGGAGGATGGGCGGCCGAAACTTACCGGATTCTTAACGGCTCGGTCGCAGCCTAATGAGCATGGGCAGGCCGCCTTGCGGGCGCAGCGTCACCCGGTGCAGTGGGCGCACCTCGTGGCCCCCGGCGAGTTCGAGCCGGGCCGCCCGCACGATGCTGGCCAGCACGATCACCGCCTCCTGCAGGGCAAAGGATGCGCCGATGCAGACGCGCGGCCCCGCCCCGAACGGCAGATAGGCGAAGCGGTCGATGGCGGCGCGCCGGTCCGGCATGAAGCGGTCGGGATCGAACGCCTCCGGCGCCTCCCACAAAAGCCGGTGCCGGTGCAGCACCCAGGGCGCGGCGACCACCAGCGATCCCTTCGGGATGCGCATGTTGCCGATGCGGTCCTCCCGGAGCGCCGCGCGGCTCATGAACGGCACCGGCGGGTAAAGGCGGACCGCCTCGTCGATGACGGCGCGGGTGAAGACGAGGCGGGCAAGGTCGTCCGGGGCGGGCGCGCGCTCGCCCAGGACCGCATCGACCTCGCGCTCGACCCGCTCGCGCACGTCCTGCGCCTGCGACAAGAGATAGAGGGACCACGACAGGGCGTTGGCGGTGGTCTCGTGTCCGGCGCCGATGAAGGTGACGATGTTGGCGCGCACCTCGACATCGCCGAGCCCCTGGCCCGTCTCGGGGTCGGCGGCCTCGAGGAGGAGCGTGAGGATATCGCGCGGCGGCGTCCCGCCGCGCTCGATGAGGGCACGGCGGCCATCGATGAGCCGGCCGACGGTCTCCTCGAAAAAGCGGATCGCCGGCCGCGCCCGCCAGCGGCCGAGGCGCGGGATCCAATTCGGAAAGCCGAACACGTCGAGGGGATCGATCGGGCCGAGCGCCTCGAAATAACGGGTGATGGCGCGCCCGAGCGCGTCCGGATCGCGCGCCACCCCTTCCGTGAAGATCGTCCGCTCGAGCACGTCGAGCGTGACGCGGGTCATCTCGAGCGCGATGTCGAGCTGGCGGCCGTCGTAACGGCGCCAGCGCCGGACGAGCCTCTCGCCGGCATCCGCCATGGCCGGAAAGAAATGCGCGACGTTGCGCGGCGAGAAGAGCGGCGCCAGGGTGCGCCGCTGCAGCTTCCATTCCTCGCCTTCGGCCGTCAGCAGGCCTTGGCCGAGTCCGGGGGCGAGGACCCGTTTCTGCAGATCGTCCTTGCGGTAATTAGCGGCGTTGTCGACGAGGATGTGCCGGATCGCCGCCGGGTCGCTGACCACGGTGATGCGCCCGAGAACCCCCTCGCCGGCGACGATCGGCTCGGCAAAGTGCTCGTCCGCCCAAGTGGTCAGGGGGTTGGCGCGCACGCGGCGCAGGAACTCGAACGTACCGAGCGGCTCGCGCAGGGGCGGCGGCGCCGGCGGGCGGAACAGGGTCGTGGCCGGATCGGTCTGCATGTCTCGCCGGGGTCGCGCCTCGTCTCAACTTGGCTTACATGGGAGCGGCGCCCACCGATCAGAAGAGGCCCCGATGTCCCCCCCGCAAGCCGCCCGCAATGAAGCGCCGCAGAAAGCCACCCGGATCGAGACCGACACGTTCGGACCGATCGAGGTGCCGGCGGACCGTTATTGGGGCGCGCAGACGCAGCGCTCGCTCGGCAATTTCAAGATCGGCGGCGAGCGCATGCCGGTGCCGCTGGTGCGCGCGCTCGGCCTCGTCAAGCAGGCGGCGGCCCTCGTTAACAAGGATCTCGGGCAGCTCGAGCCGCGCGTCGCCGACGCCGTCGCGGCGGCCGCCGCCGAGGTCGTGCAGGGCAAATACGACGACGAGTTCCCGCTCGTCGTCTGGCAGACCGGCTCCGGCACGCAGTCCAACATGAACGCCAACGAGGTCATCGCCAGCCTCGCCAACGAGCGGCTCGGCGGCCAGCGCGGCGGCAAGTCGCCTGTGCACCCGAACGACCACGTCAATACCGGCCAGTCCTCGAACGACTCGTTTCCGACCGCCATGCACATCGCCGCGGCGCGCGAGATCAACGACCGCCTCCTGCCGGCGCTTCGCCACCTGCACCGCGCTCTCGACGACAAGGCCAAAGCCTTCGCCGACATCGTCAAGATCGGCCGCACGCACCTGCAGGACGCGACGCCGGTTACCCTCGGCCAGGAGTTCTCCGGCTATGCGGCGCAGATCGCGCTCGGCATCGCGCGCATCGAGGCGACCCTGCCCGGCCTCTACGCCCTGGCGCAGGGCGGCACCGCCGTCGGCACCGGCCTCAACACGCATCCGCGCTTCGCCGAGGCGTTCGCCAGGAAGGTCAAGGAGCTGACGGGACTGCCGTTCACGTCGGCGGAGAACAAGTTCGAGGCGCTCGCCTCGCACGATGCCCTCGTCTTCGCCCACGGAGCGCTGACGAGCCTCGCCGCCGGCCTGTTCAAGATCGCCAACGACATCCGCCTGATGGGCTCGGGGCCGCGTTCGGGACTCGGCGAGATCAGCCTGCCCGAGAACGAGCCCGGCTCCTCGATCATGCCCGGCAAGGTCAACCCGACGCAGGCCGAAGCCATGACCATGGTGTGCGCGCAGGTGATGGGCAACGGCGCCACCGTCGCCTTTGCCGGCAGCCAGGGCCATTTCGAGCTCAACGTCTTCAAGCCGGTGATCGCCAGTGCGGCGCTGCAATCGATCCGCCTCATCGCCGACGCCTGCGTCAGCTTCGCCGACAATTG
>DASQLE010000138.1:0-4199 GCA_035630175.1 Beijerinckiaceae bacterium | reverse complement strand
CACCAGCGTGCCGCCGTCGCGCTTCTCCAGCGCGTCGAAGAACATCCGGTTCCAGGCGTTGACCGTGACGTTGAGGCCGATATTGCCGATGACGAGCGCGGCCAGGGCGAGCGACAGCATCCACGCGCGGCCGGCGCCGGCGCCGCGCCACCAGCCGCCGACGAGGCGCGCGAAGGCGCGGGCGACGCGCGGGTCGTAGCTCGGCAGGCGGGGATCGCTCACGGACACGGACGCTACCAAACGGCTTTCGATCGAGACCGGCCGAGAGCCGGCTCGGAGGCATTGAAAGCCCAGCTTTGCCTCCAAAGCCATTGAAATGTGCGGCAAGCTTAATGGCCGCCGAACGGCCCCCGAGCCGGGCCTCCCCCGGCGGGCCTCTTCCCTCCCTGAAAGGCTGCGGCATTCTTGCGGGCGCGCCTCCGGCCTCCCACATGGGGACGGTGGCAGGCTTAACGCCGCGGAGGGACGGAATGGCTCAAGGATTTGCGCCCGTTTTCGATGCTATCAAGACGGCCGTGCCGACGCGTGCGGACTCCGTCGCTCGGCTCGAGGCGCTCGCCCATCTCCTCGACAGCGCCTTTCTCATTCCCGGCACCAACCAGCGCGTCGGCATCGACGCCCTCCTCGGCTTCGTTCCCGTGGTCGGCGATCTGATCTCGACCGCCCTGTCCAGCTACATCATCTGGGAGGCGCGCCAGCTCGGCCTGCCGCGCTGGAAAGTCGCCCGCATGATCGGCAACGTGGCGGTCGACACCACCATCGGCGCCATCCCGCTGGCGGGCGACCTGTTCGACGTGGCGTTCAAGGCGAACCGGCGCAACCTCGCAATCTTGCGCAAGCATCTCGAGAGCACCGGCCGCCTGCCGCAGACGATCGAGGGCCAAGCGGTGCGCAGCAACGTCTGACCGACGCCGTCTCTCGGTCGCTATTTCGGAACCGGTGCCGGCTCCGGTCCAGGCGATGCCGCGAGCGTGGACGCGGTCCACGTCACCAGAGCGACCGCGGCTTCGCCGAAGGCGTCGCTCAACGCGGCCGCGGCCGCACGGCCGTCCTCGCCGCGGACGGCAGCGGTCCCCCGGAACATGCGCCCATCCGTGACATTGCTGCCGTCGACGATCTTGGCGGTGATGTCCACTTCGGCGACGCGCTCGCGTGTGAGCGAGACGTGGAAGCGCCGCAAATCGAGCAGGAGCTGGTGGTCGGACGGAAGCCCGTCGGCGGCGCGCACGACGCGCATGTAGCCTGCGTTCTCGAAGGTCTGGACGACCTTGGCCTGCACGAGCTTCGGCAGGGAATCGCCCCATTGCCCGTCCTCGGCCGGAACCGTCTCCCCATTTCCTGAGAGATAAAGGATCTTCTGGGTATCGAACGAGACAAGAGCGGTGACGTCGGCAATCGCGAGCTGCCCCGGCGGAGCGTTGTCGAGCGCCGCCATGGCGGGCGCGGCAAGCTCATAGACGGCGGCGGTCTGCTTCGCCGAACCGCCGCCGCCGAGCCGCTCGAGGCTGGCGAGGATCGCCTCGATGCGACCGGAATTCCTGGCCAAGGCGCCCGTGAACGTCTTGAGGTTGTCGATCGTCTCACCGAGAGCGTCGGCGTTGTCGCCGACGAGCGAGTCGAAGCGCCGGAAGGCGCCGCGCACCACGGTCGAGAGGTCCTGAGCGGCACCCTTCGACTCGAGGATCGGAAGCGTGCTCGGCTGCTCACGCAGCAACGGGCCAGACCCGCCGCTCAACGCCAGCGCCGGCTCGCCGAGAAGCCCTTGCGTCTCGACATCGGCATGGCTGTCGGTCCGGATCGGGGCGGCGCGCGTGACGGACGCGAGCACGGTGGTTCGATTCGGGTCCTGGTCGTCGAGCCGCACGCCCGTCACCTCGCCGACGCGAACGCCGTTGAACAAGACAGGGGAGCCGGTCACGAGACCTGCGACAGGTCCGTCGAAGCGGATGCCGTAACCGACCCGTTCGACGCCGCCCAGCCCGCGTATCCAATAAACGAACAGGAACGCGCCGGCGATCACGGCAACCGAGAACAATCCGATCGTGGCATAGCGCGCGTGCGTCTCCATGGCGCAGAAACCTAGAGCAGGATGCCGGAAAGCACATCCTCGGACTTGATCCGACAATGGACCCGCACCCGGTTCCAAGACCGGGTGCAAGCTTTTCGGCATGATATCATGCTCAACTTCTTGGAATCGATCACGTTCATGCGTTTTGATCGCTTCAATCAAAACGCATCGTGATGGAGGCGCCGGCTATCCGGCGCGCCGCAACACGATGGACACGGCCGACAGCTCGGTTCCTTGCGAACGGATGCTGACGGTCTGACGGTCCCCCTGCGTCGCCAGGGTGAGATTAGCCGAGAAGGCAGGGCCCTGGATCGTGGCCTGGATCTGGTTGCCGCTGATCCGCCCCGAGACGCCGCCGTTGGCGTTGCGGGTCGTCTCGGTCCATGTCCCGCCGACCGAATCCCCCGAGCGCACGACGCTTGCCCGCAGGTTGAAGTTGTAGCTGTCGCTGGTGCAACGCAGCGTCTGCTGAAAATTGTTGCCGCTCGGCGCCACCTCGTAGGTCGCCTGGCAACGGATGCGCTCGACCGAGCCCGACGCCAGAGTGACGCTGCCGCTGCCGCTCCAGGAGCCCGACAGGGCGCCGAAACCGCTCGTCTGCGCGAGCGCGGCGCTCGGCAGGAAGATCAAGAGAGCAACCGCCAGTGTCCCGGTCCGAAAAGTCATCGCCGCTGATCTCCGCCGTCGCGCACCGTTTCGATCACGATGAGCTCTGATCAAATCGGCAAACTCATGATCGAAATCAAGCTCAATCCGTTGCGGATCCCGCGACAGGGGTGTCGTCCTCGGCTCCCCTCCAAGATGAGCGTGTCGGCATCAGGTGTGTTCGGCAGGGGTCTCGCCGCGCGGCCCGGGATTGACGCGCTTATACCAGCACCGGCTGCGCGCTCTGCGCGCCGACCCCGAAGACGCGCTTGTAGCGCTCGATCTCGTCGCGCGGGCCGATCGCCTTGGTGGCATTGTCGGACAGCTTCACGGCCGGTCGGCCGTCGGCCGAGATGACCTTGCAGACGATCGAGATCGGATCGAGCCCGCCGGCGCCGAGGTCGCGGAAATCGTTGGTGAGGAGCGTGCCCCAGCCGTAGCCGATGCGCATGCGGCCGAAGAAATGCGCGTGGATGCGCTCGATCCCCTCGATATCGAGCCCGTCGGAGAAGATGGCGAGCTTGTCGCGCGGGTCCTGACCGCGCGATACCCACCAGGCAATCGCCTCCTCGCCGCCCTCGATCGGGTCCTTGGAATCGATGCGGATGCCGGTCCAGGCCGACACCCAATCGGGCGCGTGCTTGAGGAAGTTCGTCGTGCCGTAGGTGTCGGGCAGGATGACGCGCAGGTTGCCCTCGTAATCCTGCTGCCAATCGGCGAGAACCCGGTAAGGCGCCTCCGACAGCTCCTCGTCCGAATCGGCGAGGGCCGCGTAGACCATCGGCAGCTCGTGCGCGTTGGTGCCGATCGCCTCCACTTCGCGCCGCAGGGCGATCAGGCAGTTGGAAGTGCCGCCGAAAGCCGGGCCGAGCCCTTCGAGCATGGCCTGCACGCACCAGTCCTGCCACAGATAGCCGTGGCGCCGGCGCGTGCCGAAATCGGCGATGTTGAGGCCCGGCAGGGTTTTGAGGCGCTGGATCTTCTCCCACACCCGCGTCATGGCGCGGGCATAGAGCACCTCAAGCTCGAACTTGGCCATGCTGCGGGTGACGCCGCGCGAACGCAGCTCGTTGAGCACGGCGAGGGCCGGAATCTCCCACATCGTCGTCTCGACCCAAGGCCCGTGAAAGGTCAGGACATATTGCCCGTCGCGTTTCTCGAGCTGGTATTCGGGAAAGCGGAAGCCCTCGAGCCAGGCGATGAAATCCGGCGCGAACATCTGCCGCTTGCCGTAAAAGGTGTTGCCGCGCAGCCAGGTGGATTCGCCGCGCGTCAGCGACAGCGTGCGGCAATGGTCGAGCTGCTCGCGGAGCTCGCCGGCATCGACGATGTCGGCGAGGCGCACGCGCGTCGTGCGGTTGTGGATGCCGAAGGTGACCTGCACGTCGCGATGGCGCTTCCAGATCGTCTGCGCCATGAGCAGCTTGTAGAAATCGGTGTCGATCACCGAGCGGATGATCGGATCGATCTTCCAGGTGTGGTTGTA
>DASQLE010000137.1:0-2558 GCA_035630175.1 Beijerinckiaceae bacterium | reverse complement strand
TGCTCGACAGATCCTCGCCGCTGCGCACCTCGCACCTACGCGACCCGGTCGGACCGCAGATCCAGTTCGCCAGCGAGTCCTTCATGGACGAGGTCGCGGCGGCGCTCGGCGTCGACCCGGTCGAGTTCCGCCTGCGCCACGTCAAGCATCCGCGCGACATCGCCGTCATCAAGGCGGCCGCCGAGCGCGTCGGCTGGGAAAAGCGCGCTTCGCCGCGCAAGGGTCAGAGCGGGCCGAAGGTGAGCGGCCGCGGCATCGCCTATGCGCAGCGCAACGGCACCCGCTGCGCCGTCGTGGCGGAGGTCGATGTCGACCGCGAGAGCGGCAAGATCTTCGCCCGCAAGTTCACGGTCGCGCATGATTGCGGGCAGATCATCAATCCGATGGGACTGCGCCACACCATCGAAGGCAATATCGTGCAGGGGCTCAGCCGGACGCTGTGGGAGGAGGTGCAGTTCGACGCCAAGTCCGTGACGAGCGTCGACTGGATGACCTACCCGATCCTCGACATCGTCGACACCCCGGCGGAGATCGACTGCGTGCTGATCGACCGGCCGGACGTGGCGCCGAGCGGCGCCGGCGAGCCGTCCATGCGCCCGCTTTCCGCGGCCGTCGCCAACGCCGTTTTCGACGCGACCGGGGTGCGCATCCGCCGCGTGCCGTTCTCGCCGGAGCGGGTCAAGGCGGCGTTCTCGTCGTAGCGTCACCTCCCCCTGGAGGGGGGAGGTCGCGCCGCAGGCGCAGGTGGGGGTGACACCGGTTCAGGACAACGCGGAAGCGGCGTCACCCCACCCCGCCGTATCGCGCTTCGCGCGAACCGTCGACCCTCCCCCTCCAGGGGAGGGTTTGGGAGGAGCCTCTCATGCAGGACCATATCTACAAGGTCATCGAGCTGGTCGGCTCGTCCGAGACGAGCATCGAGGACGCGATCCAGACCGCCGTCGCCCGCGCGTCGCAGACGCTCAAGAACCTGCGCTGGTTCGAGGTGGTGCAGACCCGCGGCCAACTCGAGAACGGCAAGATCCGCCACTATCAGGTGATGCTGAAGGTCGGCTTCACGCTGGAAGGGAACGGCGACTGATCGGTTGCCGGACAGCGTGTCCATGGCGATCCCGTTCTACACGATCGGGCATTCGACCCGCTCGCTGGACGAGTTCGTCGCTCTCCTGCGCGCGTCGCAGATCGAGGTGCTCGTCGATGTCAGGGCGATCCCGCGCTCGCGCCGCAATCCGCATTTCAACAAGGATTCCCTGCCGGACAGCCTGCGCGACGTCGCCATCGGCTACGAGCATGCCGTCGCGCTCGGCGGCCGGCGCGGCCGGCAGGCCGACAACGGCCCATCGCCGAACGGCTTCTGGACGCACGAGAGCTTCCGCAACTACGCCGATTACGCCATGGGCCCGGACTTCCGCGCGGCTCTCGCGCGGCTGCGCGACCTCGGACATCGGCGCCGCTCTGCCATCATGTGCGCCGAGGCCGTGTGGTGGCGCTGCCATCGCCGCATCATCGCCGATTATCTCGTCGGCGCCGGCGAGCCCGTGCTGCATATCCTCGGACCGGACAAGATCGAGCCGGCCGCGCTGACCGCGGAGGCGCAGCGGCAGTCGGACGGGACGCTCGTCTATCCGGCTCGCCGTCCCGACCAAGGCGAACTCGGGCTCATCGATTGATCGAAACCATGCGAGGACGAAACCGATGACGCTCGCCGGTCCCGATCAGCACGCCGAAGCCGAAGCGCGCCTGCGCGCCGAGATCGCCGGCTGCACGCGCCTTTTGAACATGGAGGGGCTGATGGGCTACAGCGGCCATGTCAGCGCCCGCTTGCCCGGCGACCGCTTGCTGATCCAGGATTTCGACCAGAGCCGCGCGGCGCTGGCGCCCGGAGATCTCCTCGTCTGCGACCTGAACGGCCGCCTCGTCGCGGGCGCGACCAATCTCAGGCCCGTCGCCGAGGTGCATATCCATTCGGAGATCTACAAGGCGCGGCCCGACGTCAACGCGGTCGCGCATTTCCATCACGACCTGACGACGACCTTCACGCTCGTCGAGGGCCTCTCGCTCGTTCCGGTCAAGAACCACGCGGTGCGCTGGCGCAGCGGCATTCCGGTGCATGCCGATCCGAGCCACGTCGATACGCCGGAGCTTGGGCGCGGCCTCGCCGCGACCCTCGGGCCGCATCACGCGCTGCTCATCCGGGCGCACGGGCAGGTCGTCGTCGCCGAGGACGTGCGCTCCCTGTTCGTCGACTGCATCCATCTCGTCGAGAACGCCGTCTCGCTCTACCAGGCGGCGGCCCTCGGCCGCGTCCTGCCGCTGACCGAGCGCGAGATGGACGATTTTTCCAGATCCTTCAAACGCGACAAGCACGTCGCCAAGTTGTGGACCTACTATGTCGGCCGCGGCCGCGAGGCCGGCCTTTTACCGGAAGCATGGGACCGTCACCTATGACGAGCGTTAGGGCAATCACGCTTTCGCCTTCGGCACGATCACCGTGACAAGAGCGACCACCATGAAGATGGCGATCAGGTAAAAAACCCATTCGGGCCGGCCGCTGTCGA
>DASQLE010000136.1:0-2040 GCA_035630175.1 Beijerinckiaceae bacterium | reverse complement strand
TCGAGCACGATCGCGCCCGCCCCGTCGCCGAACAGCACGCAGGTGGTGCGGTCGTTCCAATCGAGGATGCGCGAGAAGGTCTCGGCGCCGATGACCAGGGCGCGGCGATGCGATCCGCTCGTCAGGAACTTGTCCGCCGTCGCGACCCCGTAGACGAAGCCCGTGCAGACCGCCTGCAGGTCGAAAGCGGCGCCGTGATGGATGCCGAGACCGGCCTGGATCAGCGTCGCGGTGGACGGGAAGGTGAGGTCCGGGGTCGAGGTCGCGCAGATGATGAGGTCGATGTCGGCGGCCTTCAGGCCGGCATCGTCGAGCGCGGCCTGGGCCGCCTTGAGGCCGAGCATCGAGGTGGTCTCGTCCTCGGCCGCGATGTGGCGCTGCTCGATGCCCGTGCGCTGCACGATCCATTCGTGCGAGGTCGCGATGCTGTCGGCGAGATCCTGGTTCGAGACGACCCGCTCGGGGAGATAGGAGCCGCATCCGCGGACGACGGAACGAACACGCGCCACGAGCTTGTCCTTCAAGCCGATGCGACCGCGGGGGTCTGTTCGAGCATCTCGCGAATCGTGCGCATGAGCTCGTAATGGGCCATGTCGTAGGCGATGTCGATGGCGCTGGCGAAACCGAGGGCGTCGGTGCCGCCGTGGCTCTTGATGACGACGCCGTCGAGCCCGAGGAACACGCCGCCGTTGACCTTGCGCGGATCCATCTTGTCCCGCAAGGCGTCGAAGGAGCGCTTGGCGAACAGGTAGCCGACCTTCGCCATCAGGGTGCGGGTCATGGCGTTCCTGAGGTATTCGCCGATCTGCTTCGCCGTGCCCTCGGCCGTCTTCAGGGCGATGTTGCCCGTGAAGCCTTCGGTCACCACCACGTCGACGGTGCCCTTACCGATATCGTCGCCCTCGACGAAGCCGTGATAGGCGAGATGCGGCAGGTTGGCCTCCTTGAGGATGCGCGCCGCCTCCTTGACGATCTCGATGCCCTTGATCTCCTCGACGCCGACATTGAGGAGGCCGACGGTCGGACGGTCGAGGTCGAAAACGATATGCGCCATGGCGGCCCCCATGACGGCCATGTCGACGAGGTGGGCCGCGTCGGCGCCGATGCTGGCGCCGACATCGAGCACGATGCTCTCGCCCCGCGTTGTCGGCCAGATGGCCGCGATGGCGGGGCGCTCCACATGCGCCATGGTCTTGAGGCAGATTTTGGACATGGCCATGAGCGCGCCGGTGTTGCCGGCCGAGACCGCCGCGTCCGCGTGCCCGTCGCGCACCGCCTGCACGGCCCGCCACATGGACGACTTGCCCCGCCCGGCGCGGACCGCCTGGCTCGGCTTGTCGTCCATGCTCACCGCCACCTCCGTATGGTGGATCTCGACCGCGCCCTTCAGGCGCGCGTCCGCCTCGACGAGCGGCGTGATGGTGCGCTCGTTGCCGAACATGAGGAAGCGCAGGGTCGGATGCCGCTCGAGCGCCAGCGCCGCACCCGGCACCACGACCGAGGGGCCGTGATCGCCGCCCATGGCGTCGAGCGAGATACGCACTGGCTGTGACATGAAGGTCTAGAGCTTTCGGCCGACGGCGGGGCGGGAGGAGAGGGGAAAATAACGTCTCGTCCGCCGACCGCAACCGCTTTCGCTGCCGGATGAAAACGCAGCCGCCGAGCTATTCGTCGCGCCGCAGCTTGTCCAGGACGGCAAAGGGCGAAGGCGGCGGCTCGTCCGACGCCTCGAAACGGAAATCGGCATCCGGCTTGCGCGGGTGCGGATCGAGCCCGAGCGCCAGGAATTCCACCGTGAGGGCGCCGAGGTCGATAGCTCCGCCGACGATCGCGTCCGGCGGGTCCTCACCTTGCGGCGGGGTCGCGCCGGCCGCCGCGAAGTCGACCTCCACGGCCTCGTGCACCTCGTTCGCGAACGGATCGAGCGTGACGACGCAAATCTGCTCGATCGCCGCGTCCACCTGGCCTGTGACGTGGACGCGGTCGCGCGTGCCCGAGAGGTGGAAACGGCCGGTCAGGGAGTGGATCGCCGGCAGCTTG
>DASQLE010000135.1:0-4572 GCA_035630175.1 Beijerinckiaceae bacterium | reverse complement strand
CTCCGTGACTTCAAGCAGTGCGGTCGGGTGACAGGCGCCGCAGTCGAGGCAGTGCCGTTCAAAAAAGCAGAGTAGCAGAACCTTGCTGTTGCGCTTCGCGTTGTTCTGCGCCTCCAACAGACGATGACGACGACGACCGCCGCAGACGGCGTCGCAGCGTGCGTCAGCGCGATGATGTTGGTCGCGCCCGGCAGCGATATGCGCGCCGCCGTCGCGGTGACGATGACGATGATGACGACGACCGTGACGATTGAGCGCTAGGTCGGTCCGGAGCGGGGTGGCGCGTCTCCGCGTGGGGGCGCGCCACTTCCAGCCGATCCCCGGTGCGACGAGCCGGCTTCGTCGGTCACCGCCTCGGCTCCGTGCGTCTTCGGAAGATTCGAGACCGATCCCATCGAACAGCGTTCGGCGGGGTTCCCGCTCTCCAGCGCACGGAAGCCGTCAGTCGGACTCTTTCTCGTATTTGAAGGATACCTTGACCTTCGCCCGATACAGCTCGACCTTGCCGTTTTGGAGCTGAATGTCCTGCTCGACGATTTCGGCGACGCGCAGGTCGCGCAGCGTTTCGGCCGCCCGCTCGACGGCAGCCTTGGCCGCCTTCTCCCAGGAATCCGGACTCGTGCCGACCAGCTCGATCACCTTGTAAACGCTTTCCGCCATTGGAGGTCCTCCCTTATCGACGAACGATCCTGATCAGTACCCAGTCCTGATAATCTCAACAACGCAGATCATCCCATTCGGCCGGTTCGCCAGCCCCGTCGGGCCGTCCGTTGCGATCAGCAGGCGCAAGTACTCTTCCATCGTCGGCCAAGAATAGCCAAGCAAAATCGGCGTCGTCGAGGCGCAGACGTTCCGATCCGCCCCGCGCTGCCGCGACCGACCGAGAATCAGACCGGCTGCCGTTTGCTCGGCATGGATCCGGCTAATCTATTCCGCCCCCGGTCGCTCGTTGAGATCCGGCCGGAATGCGCCATGAGCAGAAGACGCCCGGGTGCCCGAAGCGGAGCAGCGGCAGGATCGCCTTGGTCGACAGCTCGCGCAGGAACTCGCCGACCGCATCGCGATCCTGGAGGGCGAGCTCGCCCGGGAGCGGCGCTCGCTCAGCGAGCTGACGTCCAAGGAGGTACAGCTGCGCGAGTCCGTCATGCAGATCCGGCAGAAGATACAGGCGATGCGACGCGAGATCGACACCGTGAAGGTGACCGAGTCGGTGCAAAAGGCGCAGGCTGCTATCGTTAGTCACGGCGCCGGGGCGGTCTCGACGCTGAGCAACGCCGCAGCCTCGCTCCAGCGCCTCAGGGAAAAGCAGGCGGGCCGCGCGGCGGAATTTGCTGCCAACAAGTTGGAGCGGATTCAATCGGGCAGCGACCTTGACGGCCGTCTCGCGGATGCCGGCCTCCTCGAGGGTCCGGGCTCGGGTGCTTCTATTCTGGCGAGGGTCAAAGCGCGCACAACCCCCGCGCTTCCGGCGCCGTCGGCCAACGTCTCGCCACAGCTCACGATCGCCGCGCCGGATCCGGCAAACCGGACCGGTGCTCAGAGATAAAAGGGCGAAAGGCCGTTTGGCATGGCCCATGCGCCGCGCCAGAGACTTTAAAGCCACCCGCTTGATTGCCCTAAGTCTTTGAAAGTGCGCGGGGTTGCGTAGAAGATAAACTGGATGGTGCTGCTGGACAGGATTGAACTGTCGACCTCTCCCTTACCAAGGGAGTGCTCTACCACTGAGCTACAGCAGCGGCGCCGAAGCGGATAGCTGCGGCAGATAAAGGATCGGTGCCGCGAAGGCAACCGAGCGGCGCGCGCCGCCGTGAGCGAGGTTATTCCGCCGCCTCGGCTTGCGTCGCGAAGGGCAGGCCGAGCGCCGACCAGACCTCGACGAGCGCCGCTGCCAGCGCCGCGATATGGGCATCGGTGTGGAAGGGCGTCGGCGTGATGCGCAGACGCTCCGTCCCGCGCCGCACGGTCGGGTAGTTGATCGGTTGGATGTAGATGTTGTGCCGCTCGAGCAGGCGGTCGGTGGCCGCCTTGCAGGCCTCTGCATCGCCGACCATCACCGGCACGATGTGGGTGTCGGTGGCGAGCAGCGGCAACCCCGCCCGCCGCAAGGCGGCCTTGGTCTTGGCGACCTGGCGCCCCTGCGCGCCCCGTTCTGCAGCAGAGCCTTTCAGGTGCCGCACGGAGGCGAGGGCAGCGGCCGCCACGGCCGGCGGCAGGGCGGTGGTGAAGATGAAGCCCGGCGCATAGCTGCGCACCGCGTCGACGATCGCCGCGCTCGCCGCGAGATAGCCGCCCATCACCCCGAATCCCTTGGCGAGCGTGCCCTCGACGACGTCGATCCGGTGCATGGCTCCGTCGCGCTCGGCGACGCCGCCGCCGCGCGGCCCGTACATGCCGACCGCGTGCACCTCGTCGAGATAGGTCATGGCGCCGTGGCGCTCGGCGAGGTCGCAGATGCGCCGGATCGGCGCCACGTCGCCGTCCATGGAATAGACGCTCTCGAAAACGATCAGCTTCGGTCGCTCGCGGCCGGCCCGCACGAGCAACTCCTCGAGATGCGCGAGGTCGTTGTGGCGGAAGACCGCCTTGTCGCGGCCGGACTGGCGCACCCCCTCGATCATCGAGTTGTGGTTGAGGGCGTCCGACAGGATCAGGCAGTCCGGGATCAGACGGGCGATGGTGGCGATGCCGGCCTGATTCGAGATGTAGCCCGACGTGAAGGCGAGAGCCGCCTCCTTGCCGTGCAGATCGGCCAGCTCGGCCTCGAGCAGGACCAGCGGATGGCTGTTGCCGGAAATGTTGCGGGTGCCGCCCGCTCCAGCACCGGCCGCGCGGGCCGTGTCGGCCATGGCCGCCACCACGGCCGGATGCTGGCCCATGCCGAGATAATCGTTCGAGCACCAGACGACGATCTCGCAGGCGCCGTCGGGGTGGTGCCAGATGGCGTTCGGAAAGCGGCCGGCGAGCCGCTCGATGTCGGCGAACACGCGGTAGCGCCGCTCATCCTTCAGGGCCTCGACGGCGTCACGAAAAAAGGGCTGGTAATCCATCGTCTTACCGGACGGGAAGGGCGGCCGGCACGATCACTCCGCCCCCGGCACCTTTGTTGCTTAACCGGGCTATGGATAGCCGGTTGTGACGCTTCTGCGAAGCGGCTATGTGGTCGCGGAAAGGATGGCTGGCGCGGGACATGGCGAAAGTCGAGGCCGAGAGCCGGCAGGACCGCTTGAAAGCCGCGCTGCGGGCCAATCTCAAGCGCCGCAAGGCGCAGAGCAGGGGCCGCGATCAGGCGGGCCATGATCCTGCCGCTGTTGGCGGCGAAGGGGAGGGGGCGCCGGCTGAGCCGGGCGCACCGGATAAGCGCGGCATTTAGTTTCAGAGAGCGACGCCGGACAACGGTTACGGACGCAGGCGGGCGGTCCGGCAGCAAGGGGGCATTTGATGGATCGCATTCAAATCCGCGGCGGCGTGCCGCTGCACGGCGCCATTCCGATCTCGGGCGCCAAGAACGCGGCCCTGCCGCTCATGATCGCGAGCCTGCTCACCGAGGACACCCTCGAGCTCTCCAACGTGCCGCGCCTCGCCGATATCGCCTCCCTTCTGCGCATCCTCAGCAATCACGGCGTCGACCACATGATCGCCGGCAAGAAGCCCGGCGAGACGGCCGAGACGGGGCAGACCGTGCGCCTGTCGGCGCGGCGCATCATCGACACCTGCGCGCCGTACGAGCTCGTCTCGACGATGCGGGCCAGCTTCTGGGTGATCGCGCCGCTGCTCGCCCGCATGGGCGAGGCGCGCGTCTCCATGCCGGGCGGCTGCGCCATCGGCACGCGTCCGGTCGATCTCCTGATCATGGCCCTCGAGCGTCTCGGGGCCAAGATCGAGATCGAGGCCGGCTACGTGGTGGCCGAGGCGCGCGGCGGCCTCAAGGGCGGCGAGATCGTCTTTCCCAAGGTGACCGTCGGCGGCACCCACGTCGCGCTCATGGCCGCGAGCCTCGCCCGCGGCACCACCGTCATCGAGAATGCGGCGCGCGAGCCGGAGATCGCCGATCTCGCCGATTGCCTCGTCAAGATGGGCGCGCGCATCTCCGGCGCCGGCACCTCGCGCATCGAGATCGAGGGCGTGTCCCGGCTCGCCGGCGCCTCTCACGAGGTGCTGCCCGACCGCATCGAGACCGGCACCTACGCCATGGCGGTCGCCATGACCGGCGGCGACGTGCTCCTGCAAAACACGCGGCCCGAGCTGCTCCAGGCGGCGCTCGACGTGCTCGGCGCCGCCGGGGCGGACGTCCTGCCGACCAACGAGGGCATCCGCATCCGCCGCAACGGCGCCGGCCTCGCCGCGGTCGACGTCACGACCGATCCGTACCCGGGCTTTCCGACCGATCTGCAGGCCCAGTTCATGGCGCTGATGACGCGCGCGGAAGGCACGTCGCGGATCACCGAGACGATCTTCGAGAACCGTTTCATGCATGTGCAGGAGCTCGCCCGGCTGGGCGCTCATATCCGCCTGGAAGGCGAGCGCGCGACAATCGAGGGCGTCGATCGCCTCAAGGGCGCCCCGGTGATGGCA
>DASQLE010000134.1:0-2989 GCA_035630175.1 Beijerinckiaceae bacterium | reverse complement strand
CGCGCACCGCCTCCACGGCGCTGTCGAACGCGCACATGACGGAGTCGCCGGCCGTGTTGAAGATGCGGCCGCCGTAGCGCTGGACGAAGTCGTCGAACACCTCGCGATGCGAGGCGAGGCGGCGCAGGGTCTCCTCCTCGTTCTCTGCGACGAGACGCGAGTAGCCGGCGACGTCAGCCGCCAAGATGGCCGCGATCCTGCGCTTCATGAGCGCTCCCATAGACCAACCCTCTTCCGAATGGGAGAGGCCGCCTCGCGGCCGCGAACCAGCATCATCCTCGGGCGGAGTTCCCGCGCGCCTCATCATCGGGCGGAGCGAAGCGAAGACCGAAGACCTCGTGACGAGTAAGGCGCAACATCCGGCCTGAGATGGTCGGGTCAAGTCCGACCATGACGGCTGCCGGTCAGTGCGCCTCGTCCCAGTTGCCGGCGGCGCGGGCGTCGACGGCGAGGGGCACGCTGAGGCGCACAATCGGGTGCGGCGCCTCCTCCATGACCCGGCGGATGACCGGCAGGGTGGTCTCGACCTCTTCGACGGGCGCCTCGAAGACGAGCTCGTCGTGCACCTGCAAGAGCATGCGCGCGGAGAGCTTCTCGGCGGCGAGCGCATCCTCCATGCGGATCATGGCGCGGCGGATGATGTCGGCGGCGGTGCCCTGGATCGGCGCGTTGATGGCCTGGCGCTCGACTGCGGCGCGCTGCGACGGATTCGAGATCTTGATGTCGGGATAGTGGCATACGCGCCCGAACAGGGTGGTGACGTAGCCGTTCTCGCGGCAGAACGCCTTGGTGCCCTCGATATAGTCGCGGATGCCGGGGAAGCGCTCGAAATACTGCTTGATGAAGGCGCCCGCCTCGCCGCGGTCGATGCCGAGCCGCTCGGCGAGCCCGAAGGCCGAGATGCCGTAGATGATGCCGAAATTGATGGTCTTGGCGTTGCGGCGGAGGTCCGGCGTCATCTGGTCGAGCGGCACGCCGAACATCGCCGAGGCGGTGGCCGCGTGGATGTCGATGCCGTCGGCGAAAGCCTGGCGCAGCTGCGGGATGTCGGCCATATGCGCGAGCACGCGCAGCTCGATCTGGCTGTAATCGGCCGAGATGATCTTCCGGCCCGGGCCTGGCACGAAAGCGGCGCGGATCTTGCGGCCTTCCTCCGTGCGGATCGGGATATTCTGCAAGTTCGGCTCCGACGAGGACAGGCGTCCCGTCGTCGTGGCGGCGAGCGAGTAGCAGGTGTGGACGCGCCCGGTCTCGGGATGCGTGTAACCCTGCAGCGCGTCCGTGTAGGTGGATTTCAGCTTGGCGAGCTGTCGCCATTCGAGCAGCTTCCTCGGCAGCTCATGCCCGGCGCCGGCCAGCTCCTCGAGCACGTTGGCGCCGGTCGCCCATTGCCCGGTGGCGGTCTTGCGCGCGCCGGGCAGGCCCATCTTGCCGAACAGGATGTCGCCGATCTGTTTCGGCGAGCCGGGCGAGAAGGTCTCGCCGGCGAGCTCATGGATCTCGTGCTCGAGCCGGGCCAGGGTCTGCGCGAAATCGCCCGACAGGCGGCTCAGGATCTGACGGTCGACGGCGATGCCGCGCATCTCCATGCGGGCGACGACGTCGATCAGCGCGCGCTCCAACGTCTCGTAGACCGTGGTGCGCCGCTCGGCGGCGAGGCGCGGCTTCAGCACACGCCATAGGCGCAGCGTCACGTCGGCGTCCTCAGCCGCGTAGCAGGTGGCGCGGTCGAGCGCGACGCGGTCGAAGCTCACAGCGGCCTTGCCGGTGCCAGTAACTTCCGCGAAGCGGATGGTGCGGTGATTGAGGTGGCGCTGCGCCAGCTCGTCCATGCCGTGGCCGGCGAGGCCGTAGCGGCCGGCATCGAGCACGTAGGACATGAGCATGGTGTCGTCGAACGGCTGCACGTCGATGCCGTGCCGCTTCAGGACCACCCAGTCGAACTTGATGTTGTGGCCGATCTTAAGAACCGCCGGGTTCTGGAACAGCGGCTTCATGCGTTGCAGAGCGGCGTCGGCGTCGAGCTGATCGGGCATACGGCCGCTGCCGAACAGACCCTCGTCGGCGCTCCTGTGCGCGAGCGGCACGTAGCAGGCCTCGCCCGGCGCCAGCGCCAGCGAGAAGCCGGCCAGCTCGGTGCGGTTGGCGTCGAGCGATTCGGTTTCCGTGTCGAAGGCGACGAGCCCGGCCTCTTGCGCGCGGGCAATCCAGGCATCGAGCTCGTCGAGGGTGCGGATGCAGGGGTAGCAGCTGGTATCGAACGGAATCGGCGCGATCTCCGCGGCGCGCGCCGCCGCGAGCGCCGCAGGACTTGGCACCCCCTCCTCCCTTGTGGGGGAGGGTAGCGAGGCGGGTGGAGGCGCGGACGGAGCCGCGCCGGCGCCGGCACTGCCCTCTCCATCTTTTCCCCGACGCAAGTCGGGTGTTCCAGACTTGCGCAAGGAGGAGCCGATCTCGGGCAAGCTCGAGATCGGTGGGCGAGAGAGCTCGTCGGCGCCTGTCCCGGCCGTTGCGGCTTTGCGTTGAAACTCGCCGTCCGGCGCTTGCCACTTCGGGCCGTCGCCCGTCGCGGCGAGGCGCGGGTCGGCGTCGATGGCGCCGGCCTCGACGTCGTAGGCCTCGGCCACGCGCTTGACGAGCTGGTTCAGTTCAAGCGCCTTGAAGAAGGCGACCAGGCGCCTGGCGTCGACGCCGTCGAGCGCCAGCTCCTCGGTCGGCACCGCGAGGGCGGCATTGCATTCGAGGGTGACGAGCCGCTTCGACAAGAGCGCCTGGTCGGCGTTGTCGAGCACCTTGCGGGCGGTGGCGCCGATCACGCGCGAAAGGTTTCGGGCCCGCACGAGCGTCCGGCAGAATGCGAGGTCGCAGCCGAGCCGCTCCAGCGTCTCGGCATCGGCGGTCGGCTTGCCCTTCTTGTCGAGCGGCAGATCGGCGACGCCGAATTTGCCGGTCAGGACCGCGGCGATCTGGGCGCCGGAACTGATCTTGA
>DASQLE010000133.1:0-2002 GCA_035630175.1 Beijerinckiaceae bacterium | reverse complement strand
CTGCCGGGTACCGAGTTTCTCCTCAAGGCCGATCTCGTCTTCCTCGCCATCGGCTTCGCCGGTTCGATGCGCGAGGGGCTGCTCGAGGAAGCGCAGCTGGATCTCGACCGGCGCGGCAACGTCCTCGCCGACGACCGCGATTATCGCACGTCGGACAAGAAGGTCTTCGTCGCCGGAGACATGCGCCGCGGCCAGTCCCTGATCGTATGGGCGATTCGCGAGGGCCGCCAGGCGGCCCGCGCCATCGATGTCTTCCTTACGGGCGACAGCATCCTGCCGGAGTGATTTATCCCTCCCTTGAAGGGGAGGGATCTACGGCTTCGGCCAGGTGAAATCGTCGGCGCGGCCGGGCTTCGGCGGCGGCGGCAGGCCCTCGCGCAAGGCGCGCTCGACCACATGCGCGGTGTCCGGGTCGAGACGGGGCGGAGCCGAGGCGAGCGCGCCTCCCGGCGACACGTCAACCCGGTTGAGGGGCAGAACCGGCCCGGCCGCCGGCCGCGGCGCCGGCAGCCGCAACGCCGCCGGTTCGGGCACGCCCGGAACGGCCGCGTTGATCATCTTCTCGACGGACGACGCGTCGGCGCCGGGAGGCGCAGGCGCGCGGGCCACGCTGGCGCCCGGCCCGCGCGCCTCGATCAGGCGCTTGAGCTCGACCCCGGCGAAGTGGGCGGCCTTGCGGGCGCCGGCGCGCGTGAAGTGGACGCCGTCTGCGGCCCGGAGGCGCATCACTTGGCCGTCGACGTCGGGGCCGACCGGCGAGTAGCGGTTCGCCTCGCTGACGAACGCCTCCCAGATGTCGACATAGACGCCGCCCGCCTTCTGCACGCGGTCGCGATAGATGTCGTTCAAGGCCGTGAAATCCTTGGACAGCCGCTCGCTCCGCACCGGCGGGAGGCCCAGCCACACGACCGGGATGCGGCGCTCGACGAAGGGCTTCAGGACCGCATCGACCCGCTCGCGGTAGATCTCCCGCCAGCGGTCGGACAGTGGATCGTGCGAGACCTCGCCCTCGCGGATGCTCTGCCGGTCGTTGGCTCCGAGCATCACGACCGCGAAGGTGATCTTCTGGTCGCTCGCGAGAACATCCCCGATCGCCTTGGGCCAGTCGTAATGGTCGACCCGGGCGAGGCCGGTATCGCCGCGCGTCTTGCTGACGATCTCGAGATCGGGGTTGTCCTCGAACACCTCGACGAGGCCGTTGCCGACATGGTCGGCCAGCGAGTCGCCGAAGGTCACGACGAAGGTCGAGGGATCCTTGGCCTTGTCGGTGACTGCGGGCGTCTCGCGCGGCGCCGGCCGGCGCGCCTCGCGCGGCGCCGCCCGCTGACGCTGCGGCCGGTAAGTCGGCTCCGGCTGGTAGGCGGGCTGCGGGGCCGGGCTGAACCACGGGAAGTAGAAGCCGCTTGGCGGCGGTGCCGGCTGATAGCGGCCGCCATATTGCGGCGCCACCCGATAGCGCGGCGCCGCCCGCTCCTGGTACCGCGGAGAACCATAGCCGGGCGGGGCCCGGCCCGGCACATAGACGGCGCCGGGGTCGTAATATTGAGCGAAGGCTGCCGGCCCGCCGGCGGCGAGCGCCAGGCAAGCTGCGACGACGACCTTGGCCAAGTTACGAAAACGCATGACGGTTCAGGTCCTTGAGACCGCCGTTATATAGCGTCTTCCGGCGCGTAAGTCAGCGCACGGCGCGCAATTCCCTTAACACGGCCCAATCGGCGTAGCCGTCGGCCGCGAGGCCGCGGCGAAGCTGGAACCGGCGCACCGCTTCCCGGGTCTGGGAGCCGAACCGCCCGTCGGCGTCGCCGGCATAGAAACCGAGCCGGCCGAGGCGCCGTTGCACCTCCTCGCGCTGGTCCTTGTCGAGAAGGCGCTCGTCCTTCGGCCAATCGCCTGCGACAGGCCGGCCGCCATAGATGCGGTCGCCGAGATGCGCGACCCCGATGGCGTAGGCGTCGGAGGAGTTATAGGCCTTGATGACGGCATAGTTCTCGGTGACGAGAAA
>DASQLE010000132.1:0-2160 GCA_035630175.1 Beijerinckiaceae bacterium | reverse complement strand
CGCGTCACCTCCTGCAGGGTCGCCGCGACGGCGCCGGCCAGGGCCGGATCCGGCGTTGCGGCCTCGGCCCAAAGGGTCATGACGTCGCGCTCGCCCTCGCGCGTGACGACGAGGCGCAAGCGCCCGAGCTCGGGATGCCGCCGGGCCAATTCGGCGATTTGCTCGGGCCGAACGAACATGCCCTTGACCTTGGCGGCCTGATCGGCGCGGCCCATCCAGCCGCGGATGCGGAGGTTCGTGCGTCCGCACGGGCTCACCCCCGGCATGCAAGCCGTCAAATCGCCGAGCGCGAGGCGGAGGCGCGGATTGAGCGGGTCGAGCGACGTGACCACGATCTCGCCGACTTCGCCGGCCGGCACGGGATCGCCGGTGCCGGGCCGGACGATCTCGACAATAAGGTCTTCGTTGACGATCAGCCCGTCGCGCGCCGCGCTCTCGTAGGCGATGAAGCCGAAATCGGCTGTGGCATAGGCTTGATACGCCGCAACGCCGCGGGCGGCGATGTCGTCCTGCAGCGATTTCGGAAACGCGGCGCCGGACACGAGCGCTTTTTTGAGAGGCGACGCCCCGCCGCCCCGCGCTTCGTGAGCGTCGAGAAGGATCTTCAGGAAATCGGGCGTGCCGCAATAGGCGACGGGCCGAAGGGCCGCGATCATCGGGAGCTGCTGCTCGGGGCTGCCCGGTCCCGCCGGAATGACGGGGCAGTCGAGGGCGCGCGCCGCCGCGTCCATGATGAAGCCGGCCGGCACGAGGTGGTAGCTGAACGTGTTGAGCACGATGTCGCCGGCTCGAAAGCCGGCGGCATAAAGCGCGCGTGCGCCTCGCCACGAATCCGGCTGCCGACCTTCCGGCTCGAAGATCGGCCCCGGCGACGCGAAGAAGCGGCCGAACGCGGCCAGCGGCGTCGCAACGAGGCCGCCGAACGGCGGTGCCGCCGCTTGCAGGCTCGGCAGATCGGCCTTGCGCAGAACCGGCAAGGCGGCAAGCGCGCCGCGGCCCGTGATCTGTTCCGGATCGATGCCGCCGAGCCGCTCCCGGTAAGCCGGCGCCTTGAGAGCGGCGGCGACGGCGGCCGGCAGGCGGGCAAAGAGATCGGCCTCGCGAGCGGCCGGCTCGCGCGTTTCAAGCGCGTCGAAATGCGGCGATCCCGATGCGTCCGGTCGGGTCGGCGGACCCGCCGTCATCACGTCAGCCACCGCTTGCGGCGCTTGTAGCTTTTCACCTCGCGGAACGAGCGCCGGTTGCCCTCGGCGATGCCAAGATAGAATTCCTTGACGTCCTCGTTCTCGCGCAGCGCTTGCGCCGGGCCATCCATGACGACGCGGCCGGTCTCGAGAATATAGCCGTAGACCGCATAGGTGAGCGCCATGCGCGTGTTCTGCTCGGCGAGGAGGAAGGACACGCCTTCCGTCTCGTTCAGCTTGCGCACGATCTCGAAGATCTCCTCGACGATCTGCGGCGCGAGACCCATCGAGGGCTCGTCGAGCAGGATCATCTTCGGCCGGCTCATCATGGCGCGGCCGATCGCGCACATCTGCTGCTCGCCGCCGGAGGTGTAGCCGGCCATGGCGTTCTTCCGCTGCGCGAGGCGCGGGAAGTACTCGTAGATGCCGGCGAGGTCGCGCCGGATGGCGGCGTTGCCGTCGCGGCGCGTGAAGGCGCCGGTGAGCAGGTTCTCCTCGACCGTGAGATGGCCGAAGCAATGCCGGCCTTCCAGCACCTGGATGCAGCCGCGCCGGACGAGATCGTTCGGCGCGAGCCGGTCGACGCGCTGCCCGTCGAACTCGATGGAGCCCTTGGTGACCTCGCCGCGTTCGGTGCGCAAGAGGTTCGAGATGGCCTTGAGCGTCGTCGTCTTGCCGGCCCCGTTCGCGCCGAGGAGCGCCACGATGCCGCCGCGCGGAACGCTCAACGACACGCCTTTCAGGACGAGGATGACGTGGTCGTAGATGACCTCGATGTTGTTGACCGCGAGGATCGCGTTCGCGGCTTCCGGCGCGGCGGCGGGCTTCGGCTGCAGGACGGCGGTCATGGTGGCCTTCTCTCAAACCCGCCCCCGCAGAGGGGGGCGGGTTGCGATCACGATGCCCGATCGCAAGATTCGGTGCGTTTCGGCCAGCCGGTATTCTTCTCGGCATAATCCTTGGCGGCCGCATCGAG
>DASQLE010000131.1:0-3995 GCA_035630175.1 Beijerinckiaceae bacterium | reverse complement strand
CCGATGGCTTCGTTGAAACATCTCGTCTGGGCGGGCGTGGCCGCCTTGTGCCTTGCCGCGCCGCCTCCCGTCGCTGCCAGTCATTTCGAGGGCAAGACGGTCACGTTGATCGTGCCGAACACGGCCGGCGGGGCGATGACGCAATACGCGCGCATGCTGGCGCCGCACATCGCCAAGAATCTCGGCGCCAAGGACGTGCGCGTCGACAACCAGCCCGGCGCCGGCAGCCTGCGCGGCACCAACATGCTGTGGAACGCCAAGCCCGACGGAATGACGATCGCCTTCACCAACCTGCCGACCCTGATCATGGCGCAGCTCGCCGGCAGCCCCGGCGTGAATTTCGACGCCGCCAAGTTCACCTATCTCGGCAGCGTCGCCGACGATCCGCGCGTGCTTGTGGTCGGAGCCAATTCGCCGCTCAAGTCGATGGCGGACGTGCAGAAGCTCGACCGGCCCTTCGTCTACCCGACGCAGGGCACGGACGAGGATTTCTACACCATGTCCGTGCTCTTCAACACGATCGGCAAGCCCTTGAAGGCGGTCACGGGCTACCAGGGCGATCCCGATACCAGCCTCGCCGTAATCAAGGGCGAGGGCGACGGCCACATGACCTCGTGGGCGACAACGGCGCCGTCGCTGAAATCGGGCGAGAAGCGCGCCATCCTGCACATGGGCGACAAGCGCTATCCGGACAACCCGGACGTTCCGGCCGTCACGGAAGTCATCACCGACGAAAGCAAGCTGCGTCCGCTCCGCACGATGATCGACATCATGTCCGTCTCGCGCGGGTTCTTCGCGCCGGCCAACATGGAGCCGCAGGCGGTGCAGGAGATGCGCGCCGCCATCGCCAAGACGCTCGCCGATCCGGAGCTCATCGCCGAGTCGCAGAAGCGCGGCCTGCCGCTCCACTTCTATAGCGGCGAAAGCGAGCAGGCGCGCGTGCAGCGGGCCATGGACGGCGGCAAGGATCTGGCGCCCGTCCTCAAGGCGGCCGCGCAATCCATCAAGTAGGGCCGCTCGGTCCTCGTCGCATCGCCCGCCGGCCCTTCCGCGACCGGCGGGCGAGACTTTTCGGAAAGGGGCGTGCCGGGGGGCGGCGGCGGTGGCCCCGAGGGGTGGCGCCGGGGCTCGTTAGCTCCTAAGGAAGGCTCGTTCCCGCAGAGCATGATGCCGAAAAGTGGAAGCCACTTTCGGAACAACATCATGCTCAACTTCTTGGAATCGATCACGTTCATGCGTTTTGATCGATTCGATCAAAACGCATCGTGATCTCACAGGCTTCCATGCTTCGTCCGCTTCTCGCATTGCTCCTGTCGGCCGCGCTCGCGCCCTTCTCTCCCGCTCTCGCCGCCAATCATGCCGGACGCCAGGTCGAGGACCTGCTCGCGCGCATGACCCTCGATGAGAAGATCGGCCAGCTCAACCTGGTATCGCACGGCCCGCTCTTCCCCGGTTACGATTTCCTCCGCCAGGGTCGCGCCGGCGCGGTCATCAATTTCAACAATCCCCAGGACGTCGCCGCTGCCCAGAAGGCGGCGCGCGAATCGCGGCTTGGCATCCCGCTGCTCTTCAGCCTCGACGTGCTGCACGGCTTCCGCACCATCTATCCGGTGCCGCTCGCCGAGACCGCCACCTTCAACCCGGGGCTGTCGCGGCTCGCCTCCGAATGGGCGGCGCGCGAAGCCGCCTATATCGGCGTGCAATGGACCTTCGCGCCGATGGCCGACATCTCGCGCGATCCGCGCTGGGGCCGCATCGTCGAGGGCTCGGGCGAGGATCCGTATGTAGGGCGCGTCTTCGCGGCGGCGCGGGTCGAAGGGTTCCGCGCCGGCGGGCTCGCCACCGGCGCCAAGCATTTCGCCGGCTACGGCAAGGTCGTCGGCGGCCGCGACTACGATGCGACCGAGGTGCCGACCACGACCCTGCGCGACGTGGTGCTGCCGCCGTTTCGCGCCGCCGTAGAAGCCGGCAGCCTATCGTTGATGAGCGCCTTCAACGCCCTCAACGGCCTCCCCGCCACCGCCAATCCGTGGCTGCTGACGGACGTGCTGCGCGGCGAATGGGGATTCGACGGTTTCGTCATATCAGACTGGGCCGCGATCGAGGAACTGCTCGGGCACGGCCTCGCCGCCGACGGGGCCGAAGCCGCCCGCAAGGCGTTCCTGGCCGGCGTCGACATGGACCTCATGGGGCGGCTCTACGAACGGCATCTCGCCGAGGAGGTGAAGGCCGGCCGCGTGCCCCTGGCGCGGGTCGACGACGCCGTCCGGCGCGTGCTGCGGGCCAAGTTCCGCCTCGGCTTGTTCGACCGCCCGGATGCCGACGCCTCGCGCAGCGACGCCGTTTTCCCGACCCCGCAATCGCGCGAGGTGTCGCTCACGGTCGCACGGGAAACGCTGGTGCTCCTGCAGAACCGCAACGGCGCCTTGCCGCTCAGCGCGCCGACGCGATCCGTCGCCGTTGTCGGCGGCCTCGCCACGGGACGGTTCGACCTGCTTGGGCCGCATGCGGCGCGCGGCCACGAAGAGGACACGGTGCCGCTCCTCGACGCGCTGCGGCGGCGCGCGGCGTCGGCGGACGTCGCCCTGTCTTTCGCCGCCGGCTGCGATCCGCTCTGCGGCGGCGATGCCGGCTTCGCCGAGGCGATCGAGACGGCGCGCTCCGCCGACGTCGTGGTCGCCGTGCTCGGCGAACCGCGCGACATGAGCGGCGAAGCCGCCTCGCGCGCCTATCTCGGCCTGCCCGGCCGGCAGCCGCAGCTCTTGGAAGCGCTCGTCGCCACGGGCAAGCCGGTCGTCGTCGTGCTCCTCGGCGGCCGGCCGCTCGAGCTCGGGCCGATCGCCGAGGAGCTGTCGGCCGTCCTCATGGCCTGGTATCCCGGTACGGAGGGCGCCGCGGCGATCACGGAAACCCTGTTCGGGGACACCAATCCGAGCGGAAAGCTCCCCCTGACATGGCCGCGCACGATCGGGCAGATCCCGATCTACTACAACCATCTGCCGAGCGGGCGGCCGACCGAAGCGGGTCAGCGCTTCACGCGCAACTACCTCGACGAGACGCTCGACCCGCTATTCCCGTTCGGCTTCGGCCTGAGCTACACCACCTTTGCGTTTTCCGATCCCGTTGTCGCAACGCCGAAGCTGAAGGGCTCCGACACGCTCGCCGTGCAAGTCGAGATCAGGAACACCGGCGAGCGCGCCGGCAAGGAGGTGGCGCAGCTCTATATCCGCGATCCGGTCGCGAGCCGCAGCCGGCCGGTGCGCGAGCTGAAAGCGTTCGAGAAGGTCGCGCTGGCGCCGGGCGAGACGCGCCTCGTGACTTTGCGGGTTCCCGTGCGCGAGCTCGGCTTCCACCTCGACGACGGCACCTACGTGGTCGAGCCCGGCCGCTTCGAGGTCGGCGTCGGCGCCGACTCGCGCGCGCCCCTGAACGCGAGCTTCGAGGTCACGGACGGCCTGCGGCTACCGCCGCGCGCGAGCCCAGCGCCCGCCAACGACAATCCGCAGCCCGCGCGCGCCCGCCGCCAGAGCCGCAGCTGAGCCGCGCCGATCGCGACGCAACCGTGCGTACGTCGCGCGGCTCGTAACTATTTCGTAAAGCGAAATGGTTACTCATCGGTGCAGCCCCCCGACCGGATCTGTGCCATGAGCGAGCCGCTGACAGACATACCACCCGCGACGCCGGCCGAGGCCGCGAAGCCCGATCCGGCAGCGACCGCCGCCCTCGCGCCGGCGGTGACGAGCGCCGAGCCGTCGAGCGCCGAGCCGTCGAGCGCCGCGACGACGGATGCGACGCAACCGGCGGCAACGGCCGAGAAGCCCGTATCCGGCTTCGGCAAGGTCCGGGCGATCGCCGTCCGCGCCGACCTCAAGCATGCAATGGCCGCGATCGCCGCCCGCGCCGACCGCAAGCACGCGGCGGCTGCGATCGCCGCCGCGTTGGCGCTCGCCCTTGGCTGGGCCGGCGGTTCGCAGGCGCTCTCCGGCGCTCGGCCC
>DASQLE010000130.1:0-5491 GCA_035630175.1 Beijerinckiaceae bacterium | reverse complement strand
CGGTCATGGGGAATGCGGTGGAGGGGCTCGACAAAACGGTCGCGGGCGTGTCGCCCGCACTAGCAGGATGCCGAAAAGTGGATACCACCTTTCGGAGGAACATCATGCTCATCATCTTGGAATCGATCACGTTCATGCCTTTTGATCGAGTCGATCAAAAGGCATCGTGATCTCGCCAAATGCGTTAGACGAAGAGCATGTCATATCTTGCACCGAATGCCCGGAGGCCGCATGCGTCTGCTTCTCCTTCGCCACGGAAAGGCCGGCTGGACCGACGGCATCGACGACATCGACCGCCCGCTCGCGCGGCGCGGCCGCGAGGCGGCGCAGCGCATGGGCCCGTATCTCGCCGAGGAACAACTCGTTCCCGATCTGGCGCTCGTGTCGCCGGCGCGCCGCACGGAGGAAACGTGGGCCCTCGTCAGGCCGGCTCTCGCGGGCGTGCCGGCGCGATCCGAGCCGCGCATCTACGAGGCGCCGGCGGAGCGGCTGATGCGCGTCGTCGCCGGCGTGGAGCCGGCGGTCGGCACGCTCCTCCTGGTCGGACATAATCCCGGCCTCGAGGAATTCCTGCGCATGCTGATCCCGCCCGAGGAGCGCTACGCGCAGGCTCGTCTCAGAACCAAGTTTCCGACGGCCGGCCTCGCGGTCGTCGACGTCAAGTCCGCCCGCTGGGACGAGATCGCGCGGGGGGCAGGCTCTCTGGAGCGTTTCGTGACGCCGCGATCGCTCGGTTGGGGAGAGGACGAATGAACCCGGCCGCGCCGACGCCGTTGACCTTAGAGCATGCTGCTGAAAAGCTTGTCCTCGGACTTGATCCGAGGATGGGAACCACACGCGGATCAAGTCCGGGTGCAAGCTTTTCGGTAGAACAGCATGCTCAACTCCTTGGAATCGATCGCGTTCATGCGTTCGATTGATTCAATCAGAACGCATCGCGCTTTAAGACCTCCCGCCGAGTGGTAATCCTTCCGTGCTCTCGCTTGCCTATGCCGTGATGTCCATCGCCGTCGGAACCGCGCAACTCGCGGCGGGCGGGTCCAGCGTCGCGTCCGGAGGCGGAGACGCGGAACGGGCCAAGGTGTCCGCAGCCACCTTCAACGTGGAGACGCGGGCGGTGAGCAACTGGCGCGGCGAGGCGATGCGGGATCTCGCGCCGACGCCTTTGTCCGTGCTGGCGGTGGCGCTCGGGGCCGAGCGGCCGGTCGTCACGCGCTGCGTCAAGCTCAACAATTACTGGTGCATCAAGAGCGCGCGCTGGAACGGCGAGGTCGGCGCCGACGAGGAAGGCCATACGGGCTTCGCCAGCGCCGAGCACGGCGCCGACGCGGCGGTCCGGCTCCTGCGCCGCTATTATCTCGAGTTCGACCGCAAATCGGCGCTCGACATCGTGCGGCGCTGGGCGCCGGCCGAGTGCAGGCTCCCGGGCTCGTCCGGACCGCCGGCGGTGCTCGCCTTGCGCGGCCTCGGCAACACCCTGCGCGCGCGCTGGCTGGCGGCGCGGCAAGCAAAGCCCATGCGCACCCGGATCGCCGCCGCGGGCGACGCGGTTCCCGTGCCGCCGAGGCGGCCGGCCGGCCGCGTGTCGGCGGTGCCGCTGCGCCCGCTGCCGACCGTGTCGATGCCGAGCATCATGGCCGGCATCGCCGCGCCCAAAGCGCCTTTGGCCGCGACCCTGGCGCCCGGCGCCCCGCCGCGCCGTCAGCCGACGCCTGCCTCCCTCGCCGCGAGCGGCGCCGCCAGAACGGCCGCGAAAGCCACTTCGATTGCCCGGCCGGAGCCGGTCGCGACCGCCTCGACCGCCCCTCCGCTTCGCCCGGCCGTTTCGGCTTGCGCCCCGGACGAGCAGCGCATCCAGAACTATGCCGGCCGCATCGTTGAGGGGCTCGATCTCGCGCCCGGAGCCGATCTCGGCCTGTTCGCGCCGGACGGTCGGCCGCAGCCGAATCTGGCGCGGGTCCTGCTCGCCATGTCGGCCTTCGAGCTCGGCTATCTCCGGGCCAGCGTCGACCTCGTCGAGGAGGCGATCGAGCGCGCGACGGGCGCCGAGCCGATGGGCGGCGCGTCCCGCCCCGGGCTGTGATCATGATCCGCTGCGCCTTGCCTGCCGGCTTTGGGAGCACCACTGTCCTGCCGGATTCCATCTGAAGGACATTCGTGGTCTCGTTCCTCACCGATCTCGCCGACCGGGCCGGCTCGGCCGCGCAGTCGCTGCTGTCCGCCACCGGCCAGATCTTCGAGCCGTCCGTGCGCCTCGGCGTCACCGGCCTCGCCCGTTCAGGCAAGACGGTGTTCACGACGGCGCTCGTGCATCATCTCACCGAAGGCAGCGCGCTGCCGGCCTTCCGTCCAGCGGCGGAGGGGCGCATCCGCCGCGCCCGGCTCGCCCATCAGCCGGACGACGACGTGCCGCGTTTTCCTTACGAGGAGCACGTCGCCGCGCTCGTGAGCGACCGGCGCTGGCCGCAATCGACAACGCGGATCAGCGAGCTGCGCGTCGACATCGACTACGAGCGCGGCGCGGGTTGGCGCTCCGGTCCGGCGACGCTCGCCCTCGACATCGTCGACTATCCCGGCGAATGGCTGCTCGACCTCGCCCTCATCGACGCGAGCTTTCTCGACTGGTCGCGCCAGGTCATCGAGTCGAGCCGCCGCCCCGGCCGCAGGACCTTGGCGGCGCCCTGGCACGCGAGCTTGCAAGGCCTCGATCCGGGCGGCCCGGCCGACGAGGTCGTGGCCGGCGCCGCGAGCGATGCCTTCAAGGCCTATCTCGCCGCCCTCAGGGCCGGGCCGGAGGCGGTCGCGACGACGCCGCCGGGCCGCTTCCTGATGCCGGGCGACCTCGCCGGCTCGCCGGCCTTGACCTTCGCGCCGCTCGACGTGCCGGCCGGAGCCGCGATCGCGCCAAAGACCCTCGCCGGGCTCATGGAGCGCCGCTTCGAGGCCTACAAGACGCATGTGGTGCGGCCCTTCTTCCGCGACCACTTCCAGCGCATCGACCGGCAGATCGTGCTCGTCGACGTGCTCGCCGCCATCGACGAAGGACCGACCGCCCTCGCCGAGCTGGAGGAAGCGCTCGACCGCGTCCTGATGGCCTTCAACGCTGGCCGCAATACCTTGCTGTCGCGCCTGTTCGCGCCGCGCGCCGACCGGGTGCTGTTCGCCGCCACCAAGGCCGATCACGTCCACCATACCAGCCACGACCGCCTCGACCGGCTCCTGCGCGTCCTCGTCAACCGGGCGGCGCGGCGCACGGAGGCGGCAGGGGCCCGCGTCGGCACGGTGGCGCTGGCCTCGGTCAGGGCGACCCGCGAGACGAGCGTGCGCGAGGGCGGCGCGGTTCTCCGCGCGGTCGCCGGCACGCCCGAAGCGGGCGAGCGCATCGGCGACGAGGTGTTCGACGGCGCCACGGAGGCCGCCGTGTTCCCGGGCGAGCTGCCGGAGCGCGCCGAGGCGGTGCTCGAGGGCGCGGTGCCGCCGGGCTCCTTGCGCTTCCCGCGCTTCCGGCCGCCGCAGGTGGCGCTGGACGCGGCCGGACGCCCGGCGCGGCTGCCGCAGATCCGCCTCGACCGCGCCCTTGAGTTCCTGCTTTCGGATCGCCTGACATGAGCCGCCCGCCGCGTGCCTTCCGTCTCGACCGCCCGGACGTGGTGACGGCCGCCGCCGACGAGGCCGAGCGCCGCTCCGGCGCCGTCGTCATCACCGACGAGCCGATGAACGCCATCGAGGCGGCGGACGGCACCCCGGTGCCGATGCCGCGGCGGCGGGCGCCATGGGTCGGCATCTTGCTGTCGGCGCTCGGCGGTCTCGTCGCGCTCGCCCTTGGACTGGCGCTGGAAGGGCTCATCGCCGAGCTGTTTCGCATCGCGCCCGCGCTCGGCTGGGTTGGGCTCGGCCTCGCGGCGCTCGCCGTTGTCGCCTTTCTGGCCGTCGTCTTCCGCGAGGCGGCCGGAATCCTGCGCGAGCGGCGCATCGAGCACCTCCGGCGGGCCGCCTTCGACGCCCTCGCGGTCAAGGACCACGAGGCGGCAAAGACCGTGGTGGCCGATCTCGCCGGCCTCTACCGCCAGCGCCGGGCCCTGGCCCCCGCCCGTCGCCGTATGGCCGAGCTCGCCGACGAGATCATCGATGCCGACGACCGCCTCGCCATCGCCGAGCGCGAGTTCCTTCTGCCGCTCGACGGGCAGGCGAAGCGCGTTGTCGCGCAAGCGGCCAAGCAGGTCTCGGTGGTTACGGCGGTGAGCCCGCGCGCCATCGTCGACGTGGCGTTCGTCCTGTTCGCGGCGGTGCGGCTGCTGCGGCAGATCTCACGCATCTACGGCGGTCGCCCAGGCTTCTTGGGCTTCCTGCGCCTCGCGCGGGCCGCCTTCAGCCACCTCGCCGTGACCGGCGGCGTCGCCGTCGGCGACAGCCTGGTGCAGCAGGTGCTCGGCCTCGGACTCGCGGCGCGCATCTCGGCGAAACTGGGAGAGGGCGTCCTCAACGGCCTCATGACCGCCCGCTTCGGTCTCGCGGCGCTTGCCGTCTGCCGCCCGCTTCCCTTCGTCCGCGAGCAGCCGCCGAAGCTCGGCGACGTCGCCGGCGAGCTCCTCTCGCGCGTCGAAGCCGTGGACGGGGAGCGCTGATCCCTCCCCTTCAGGGGAGGGTGGGCTCGCATGCGGCAGCCTGCGAGCCGGGCGGGGGCATGGCGCGCAGCGCCCTATCCTGACAGGGCGTGACCCCGCCCCGGTGCTTTGCACCCGGCCCTCCGCTGAAGGGGAGGGATTATCCGCTCGGCAGGTTTTGCCGGCGGGTCAGCAGTTTTGGCCGGGTCCGATCGGCCTCTCGTGCAGCAGAATCCCGGTTCCGCAAGGCTTTGCCGGTTGGCATGGGGGTTGCCGGAGATCCTCCCGTGATGCGTGCCGTGCTCGCGGCGGCAGGGCAGGGGGGAACTGGGTCATGGGTATTTTCGGAGCGATGACAACGGCCGTGTCGGGCCTGCGCTCGCAGGCATATGCGCTCGAGAACATCTCGGGCAACATCGCCAATTCGCAGACGACCGGCTTCAAGCGCGTCGAGACGAGCTTCGTCGATCTCCTGCCCGACATGCCCGCGCGCAAGGAATTGGCCGGATCGGTGACCGCCTTCTCGCGCTTGACCAACACGATCCAGGGCGACCTGCAGCCGACCGGCGTGTCGACGCATATGGCCTTGAACGGCGAAGGCTTCTTCATCGTCCAGGAGCGGACCGGCTACAACGGCAGCCAGCCGACCTTCGGCGGCGTTGATCTCTATACCCGCCGCGGCGACTTCTCGATCGACAAGGACGGCTATCTCGCCAACGGCGCCGGCTACTATCTGCGCGGCACGTCGATCGATCCCATCACCGGGCAGCTGACGGGCTCGGGCACGGGCATCGTTCAGATCTCCTCCGAGCCCTTGCCGGCCAGGCAGACGAGCGAGATCCAGTATACCGCCAACCTGCCGGACATTCCCGACACGGCGGCCCGGG
>DASQLE010000129.1:0-6516 GCA_035630175.1 Beijerinckiaceae bacterium | reverse complement strand
CGGTGCCAGGCGTTCATCGGGATCGAGAACATCGAGCCCTTCTGCCATTCGAAGACGTGCTTCTTGGTGTCGCCCTCGATCCAAACTTCGGTCGTGCCGCGTCCTTCGACGACGAGGAAGATCTCCTCGTACATGTGCTTCTCGGGATTGAGGGCGCCGCCCGGCGGCACCTCGACCACGTAGCAGCCCCATTTGGTCTCGGTGCCGTAGAGCTGGATGAAGTGGCCGCGCCCGCCGGTGCGCTTCCACGGCATCAGCGGCAGGTCCTGCACCTTCGAGATGCCGATGTCGCGGAACACGGGGATGCCCTCCGCTTCCATGAAGGCGTCGTAGGGCGTCGGCTGCTTCCTGAACTGGCCGAAGCCGGCCTTCTTGTGTCCCGACGGCTCATGCCAATGGACCTGGCCCTGTCCTGGAGCATCATGGGGCATCGTCGTTCTCCCTCACACTCTCGAGGACGCGCTTCGCCGCCCCGAGCAGGCTATCTCGATATCGACAGTGGAAACCACTTTTCGGCAGCACGCTCAACCGCTCGGGCCGATCATTTCATGCGCTTCGCGCGCCGTCCGTCCCGTCAGCGCACCGCGAGAACCTGCGACAGCGCCATGGCCAGCAGGCCGGCGAGCGGCGGCAGCACGAGGGAGGATAGGAGGCGCACGGCGCTGAAGCGCCAGCCCATGATGGTCAACTCGTAGATGAGCACTCGGTGGAAGGCGAAAACCGACCAGGCGGTCAGGAACGCGATGAGCTGCGGCAGCCCCGCCCCGGCTTTGTAGAGCACGACGACGAGCGGGAAGGAGAGGATCGGCCCGCCCGGGACGAAGCCGCCGACGACGGAGGCGACGAGAATGCCGGGCAAGCCGCTGTCCGGCCCGATATAGCGGGCGACCGGCTCGGCCGGAACGAGGACCGACAGGAAGCCGGCGGTGACGAGCGCCAGCGCAATGCGCGGCATGATCTCGATGAAGCGCTCGGCCGCCGCCGTAAAGGCGGTGCGGGACTCGGCGGTCGAGCGGCGCAGGGCCGAGACGGCCAATACCAGGGCGAGCATCCACAGGACGAGCGCCCCGTCGATCATGACGCCTTCGTCGAAGGCGGCTCGGTCTCGATCGGCACGTAGCGCGAGATCAGCCCGGCGATGATCGGCAGGGGCGACGAGACCAGGAAGCGGAAGACCGCGAATTCCAGGCCCATGAGCGGCACCTCCCACATGAGGATGCGCTGGAACCCTTGCGTCGACCAAGATGTCAGATAGGCGACGAGCGCGGGCCGGCCGGTGCCGGCCTGGTGCAGGGCGCTGACGAGCGGGAAGGATGTCATCGGGCCGCCCGGCGTCACCATGCCGGCGCCGGTCGCCAGGAGAATTCCCTTGATGCCGGCCCGATCGCCGAGCCAGCGGGCGACCTTGTCCCGCGGCAGGAGCACCTGGATGGAGGCGGCGATGAGCAGCGCGGCCCCGAGCCGCGGGACGATCAGGCCGAGGAGCTCGAGATCGGTCTTGAAGCTGGCGAAGAAGGCCTCGGGCCCTTTCGCGGCGTAACAGGCGACGCCGCTGAGCGCCGCCAAGGCAGCCATGACCCAGAAGGTCCCGTCGAAGATGTGCCTGAGGCGAAGGCCGGCTGCCATCTGCGTCGCGCTTCACCTCGCCTCATGCCATTCCCGGACTCGCTGAAGCGAGAGCCCGGAAACCACGAGCAAGCATCCCGCCTCACCAAGTCGTGGGTTCCGGGCTCGCACGTTCGGTGCGCCCGGAATGACGAACGGAACTTACATGACGAGGAGGGCGAGGCCGAGGGCCGCGACGGCACCGCCGCCGAGCCGGAGAGCGGCACGCCCGGCGCCTTGCGCGAGCCGCTCCGACGCGACACCGGCGCCCACGCCGATGAGGTGCAGGATGGCAGTCGCCGTCACGAAGCCGAGTCCGTAAAGTACGGCCGAGGCGGCCGCCGGCATCTCGGCGCCGTGGGCGTAGCCGTGGAACATGCCGAATGCGGCGGCCAGCGCCATCGCGACGGTCACGGGCATGCGAGGCGCCAGCGCCACGACCGTGCCCAGCACGACGACCGACGCGACGATGCCGAGCTCGACGAAGGGCAAGGAGAAGCCGAGCGCGCTGCCGATCACCATGGCGCCGAGGAAGCTCGCCGGCACCAGCCACAGCGCGCGTCCGCCGATCAGAGCGGCCAGCATGCCGACGGCCACCATCGCGAGAACATGGTCGAGCCCGCCGATGGGATGCAGGAAACCGGAGACGAAGCCGACCACGGTCGCTGAGCCGGTATGAGCCGCGGCCGGGCCGGCCACGAGGGCCATGGTGGCGGTCGCTGCCGCCAGGCGCGTGAACTGAACTGACATGGCGAACGTGTCTCCTTTCGTTGTTGCTTGATGCGTGAAGGCTGTTAGCAGCGCCGCATCGTCAAGGCGAGTCGCGATCCCTCCGCGCTCATGCGCGCAGCGCGGTGAGCATGACCTCGACGTAGTCCTGCCCGCTGGCGATCACCAGCATCTTGGCGAACGGGCGCATGTGGCTGAGGGTGCGGGAGAGGTCCGCCTCACTTGTCTCGGGAGACTGCACCACCAGCCCGATGGTGGTCACGTTCCGCGCCAGGCAGGCCTCGCCGATGACCGAGGCGCCCTGCGCGTCCTCGCCGGCGCTCGCCACCATGACGACGAAATTGGCCTCGTCGATCTCGGCGATCAGATCCTTGGTATGCCCGGCGATATCGCTGAGCCAGGCCTTGATCGAGGAATCGTCCGCGCGCGGCGTCGCCCCCTCGAAGGACATGGACGTGAAGAACGACGCCTTGTTCCACGGCAGGCGCGAGACCTCGTCGACCAGGCGCCGACTCGGCTCGTCGAGCGCCACCACCTTGATGCTGCGCGGGACCGAGTTGGGATAAGCGACGCGAAAGCGCGCCTCGTGGGCGCTGGCCATGCGGGCCGATTCGCTGAGCATGGATCACCTCATCTCAGAACGGGCGCCGCAGCGCCCCGACCATGTTAGACCGACGCCTGCGCCACGCCCGGGCGCACGCGCAGGGCTTCCTTGGCAGCCTCCTTGTACGGCTGGTCCGGCGGCAGCACGACCGCCGCCGAGCGCACGCGCTGATGCTCCGGATCGACGCCGGGCGGCGTCACGCCCTTCTCGGCCAGCGCGCGCGCCGCCTTCATCAGGCGGTGGCGGGCCATGATGATGCCGTTGTCGGTGGAGACGAGGTTCTCCTTGGTGCGGTCGCAGATCGGTCCCATGCTCTCCTGCAGCGACGCGTCCTGCATGGCGATGCCTTCGACGCCGCTATAAGTGGTGCCGGCCCGCTGCGCGTCGCGGTCCATCAGGTAGTCGTTGTCCTTGTTGGCGAGCGGCCGATAGGTGCCCGGCACGTAGCGCACGTGGATGCCCTTGCCGTCGATCATGGCCTGGCGCTCGTCGCCCGTGAGCGCGCGCACCGGATGGTAGTCGAAGCTCCAGGCCCAGCAGTTCTCGTCGTCGATCGGGATCCAGAAATGGCCGTGGATGGGATGGTCGCCGCGCGGCGGCACCAGGGTGAAGCTCGGCATCACCCACGGCGTGATCCGCCAATAATATTTGCCCTCCTCGGCGTTGCGGCGGGCGCCGATATAAAGGCCGCCGGGCTGCTCGACGACCTCGAAGACCGGCTTCTTGTCGTTCAGGTTGTATTGATTGCCTTTCGAGCCCTTGAAGAGCGGATCGGTGTTGAGGCTGCCCGAATGCAGGAAGGAGACGTGGCTCGAATCGATGCCGCCTTCCATGGCCTGAAGCCAGTTCGATTCCTGCAGGCGCTTCGACGTGAAGGTCTGCTCGGGCGGCACCAGCGCGAACTCCCATTCGGGATGCGGCGGTTCGTTGTCGGCCGGGCCCATATAGGTCCACAGGACATCGCCGATCTTGATGAGCGGGTATGATTTCAGCTTGATCTTCTTGGCGTAGCCGCTTTCTTCCGGCTCGGACGGGACGTCGACGCATTGTCCCGTCACGTCGTACTTCCACCCGTGATAGGGACAGCGGATGCCGCATTGCTCGTTACGTCCGAACCACAGCGAGACGCCGCGATGGGCGCAGAACTCGTCGATGAGGCCGTAGCGGCCGTCCGAGTCGCGGACGGCGAGGAGCCGTTCCGACAGGAGCTTGACGCGCACCGGCGGGCAATCGTTCGACGGCAGCTCTTCCGCGAGCAGCGCCGGCATCCAATAGCTCCGGAACAGCTTGCCCATGGCAGTCTCTGGACCGGTCTGGGTCAAGAGGTCGTTCTGTTCTTTCCTCAGCATGTGGCAGCTCCGAAAGGCGCTTCATCCAAGAGGGTCAACGCGCCGGACCGGTCGCCGTTTCGCCGTGACGGGCGACGTGTTGACCGCGGCGCGAGCCTGTGTTTACAGGGGTTCTCCTATGCGGAACATTGTTCCGCTGGACGATTTTTCTACAGGCCGCCGCTCTCGCCGTCAACGAGGAGTCCTTGAATGCCGCAACGCATCCTGTTGTGCAGCACGGCCGATGTGGCCGTCGGTGGTGCGCTGAAGGTCGAGGCCCAAGATCTCACGCTCGCCGTGTTCAACGTCGATGGCGAATTCTACGTCACCGACGACACCTGCACGCACGGGCCCGGCTCCCTGTCGGAGGGCTACATCACCGACGACGTGGTGGAGTGCGACTTCCATAACGGCGCCTTCAACATCAAGACGGGCGAGGTGGTGGCGCCGCCCTGCATCGTCCCGCTGAAGACCTATCCGGCCATCGTCGAGGACGGCAGCGTCTTCATCGAGGTGTAGCTCTCGTCGATGGCGCCCCATCCTTCACCTTCAGGGGAGGGCCGAGTGCGACGCAAGTCGGATGTTTCCGACTTGCGCATCCACGATGCCGAACTCGGGAACACCCGAGTTCGGATGACCGGGGTGGGGGCATGCCGGTACAGAATATGGCGCTTCGCGCCATGACCCAGCCCGGCTCGGCCGCTGCCGCGCCCGAGTCCGCCCTCCCCTGAAGGGGCGGGATAATCAGGAACAGGAATGGACGCATCAGCGACGATCTCTGCACCCAGGCAAGACGCCAAAGTCTTAGGCCTGATCAGCACCGGCCATTTCATGAGCCATTTCTACGGGCTGACGCTGCCGCCTCTGTTTCCTTTTCTGAAAGACGCCTTCGACGTCAGCTATACCGAGCTCGGCGTCATGATGGCCGTGATGGGCGCCGCCACCGCCGTCAGCCAGGTGCCGGTCGGCTTCCTGGTCGACCGCCTCGGCGCCCGGCTGGTGCTGACGGCGGGCTTGATCGTTATCGCCCTCGGCTTCGGGCTGGTCGGCCTCGCGCCGTCCTTCGCGGTCGTGCTCGGTCTCGTCACCGTGGCGGCAATCGGCAACAGCGTCTTCCATCCGGCCGATTACGCCATCCTCGCCTCGTCGATCACGCCATCGCGCATGGGCCGCGCCTTCAGCGTGCACACCTTCTCGGGTCATCTCGGCTCGGCGGCAGCGCCGGCGGCGATGATCCTCCTCGCCTCTACCTTCGGATGGCGGACGGCCCTGATCTCGGCCGGATTGTTCGGTCTGCTCGTGGTGGCGGCGCTGGCGACGCAGTGGAGCAGCCTGCACGACGACGCCGTGCCGAAGAAAGCGAAGGCGGCGCCGGCCGGCAAGGAAACCGAGCCGGTCGGCCTGAAGCTCCTCTTGTCCAAACCGATCATCCTGTTCTTCCTGTTCTTCGCCGTCCTGTCGTTCACGTCGACCGCCATCCAGGCCTTTTCCGTCTCCGCCCTCGTGACCCTGCACGACATGCCGGTCGCGACCGCGAGCGCCGCCCTCACCGCCTACCTCCTGTGCTCCGCCGGCGGCATCCTCATCGGCGGCGAGATCGCCGACCGCACGAGCCGACACCAGCTGATCGCGGCCTGCGCCTTCATCCTGACCGCGGTTCTGTGCATCGTCATCGCCTCCGTGAACCTGCCGCTGCTGCCGCTCGTCCTCGCCATGGTTGCGATGGGGCTCGGCCAAGGCGTCGTGCGGCCGGTGCGCGACATGCTGCTGCGCGCGGCGGCGCCGTCCGGCTCGGTCGGCAAGGTGTTCGGGTTCGTGTCGGCCGGCATCGCCGCCGGCAGCGCCATCGCGCCGATCCCGCTCGGCTGGCTGCTCGACAGCGGCCGGCCCGAATGGGTTTTTTACCTGATCGCCATCTTCATGGTGGTCGCTCTTGTCACGGTGATCGTGCCGAAGGCGAAGGCTCAACCCTAACGCTCGTCATTCCGGGGCGCGCGCAGCGCGAGCCCGGAATGACGGACGTCATAGGTGACGGTCCCATGCTTCCGGTAAAAGGCCGGCCTCGCGGCCGCGGCCGACATAGTAGGTCCACAGCTTGGCGACGTGCTTGTCGCGTTTGAAGGCTCGGAGGAAATCGTCCATCTCGCGCTCGGTCAGCGGCAGGACGCGGCCGAGGGCCGCCGCCTGGTAGAGCGAGACGGCGTTCTCGACGAGATGGATGCAGTCGACGAACAGGGAGCGCACGTCCTC
>DASQLE010000128.1:0-3380 GCA_035630175.1 Beijerinckiaceae bacterium | reverse complement strand
GGATGGCGGCCGGCGAGATTTTGCAAGGCGCTCTCGAAGCGTCCCTCGCCGCGCCCCGTGACGACGATCTGGCCGCCCTGGCGCATGATCGACTCGGCCGCCTCGATGGCGAGGTCGACGCCTTTCTGGTGCACGAGGCGCGACACCACGGCGAAGAGCGGGCCGCGCGACACGGCGAGGCCGAACTCGTCTCGCACCTCCTGGGTGTTGGCGCTCTTGCCGGCGAGGTCGTCGGGCGCGAACGGCACTTCCAGATGCGGGTCGGTGCGCGGGTCCCAGCTCTCGTCGATGCCGTTGAGGATGCCGGTCAGGCGGCCCTCCTCGGCGCGGCGGCGGAGGAGCCCGTCGAGGCCGCAGCCGAACTCGGGCGTCGTGATCTCGCGCGCATAGGTCGAGCTAACCGTGGTCAGGTGCGAGGCGTATTGGATGCCGGCCTTGAGGAACGACAGCTTGCCGTAGAACTCGACGCCCTCCATCTGGAAGGCGCTCTCGGGAATGCCGAGCGCCGACAGCCGCGCCGGATCGAACAGGCCCTGATAGGCGAGGTTGTGAATGGTGAGGACGCTGGGAACGTCGTGGCCGCCCCAGGCGAGATAGGCCGGCGCCAGGGACGAGGGCCAATCGTTGAGGTGCAGGAGATCGGCCTTCCAGGCGAGATCGTCGATGCCGGCGGCGATCTCGGCCGCCGCCAGGCTGAGACGGGCGAAGCGGATGTCGTTGTCGGCCCAGTCGCGGCCGGCGGCGTCGCCGTAGGGCGAGCCCTCGCGATCGTAGAGCTCCGGGCAGAGTACCACGTAGACGACGAGGCCGTCGGGCGCTTCCAGGCAGCCGATCTCGCAAGCCGGCACGCCGCGCGCGGCCGGCAGCCGGGCGACGACCGTGAGGCCGTCGGCCGTCCCGAGCACCTGACGGTAGCCGGGGATCAGGACGCGAGCGTCGTATTCCTGACGGAGCGTGCGCGGCAACGCGGCCGACACCTCGCCGAGCCCGCCAGCCTTGACGTAATCGGCAATCTCGGAGGTGACGTAGAGGATGCGCTGCGGCGGTGCTTCGTCGCTCGGATCGAGCCCGTCGCAGTCAGGCCTCGTGGAAGCGCGTATCGAGGGCCCAGCCGGAAGGGCCTTGGCAGAGGTGCAATGCATATCAACCGGAGGGCAGCAAGAAGCGCGCCAACATGGCTAAGGTTAGGCGCACGCTGAAGCCGCAACGCACACCCACGAATTTAGTTCCGCCTAGCAGGCGAAAAAATTGGGTGCATTCACATACGTCAACCGGCACCGCGGGGAAAAGAGAGCTGTCGCGCCAGGGTTAAGCGGCTATTCAGATGATGCCGATTCCTTTACGGGCCGTGCCTCGAGGGGTACTGCGCCACGAGTCTTGGTCCGCCTGACGGATAGGATGGTTCGCATGCCGCGACAAAGCCGGCTCGAGTCGCCGAGCCGCATTTCGGAGAACGCCGTCATGCTGGACGAGGAGAGGCTGTCCCTGCCGGCCCGCGCCTCGGCTCGGAGGGCCGACGAGGCCAGCCCGCGCCAGGCGGACGTCGCCGCCTTCAAGCAGACGATCCTCGCCAAGCTGACCTATGCGGTGGGCAAGGACCCGAACAGCGCGCGCGACCATGACTGGTTCGCGGCCACGGCCCTCGCCGTGCGTGACGACATCATCGACCGCTGGATGGACACGACCCGCGCCACCTACCAGGGCGGGCAGAAGCGCGTCTATTACTTTTCCCTGGAGTTCCTCATCGGGCGGCTCCTACTCGACTGTCTCAGCAATCTTGGACTGATCGCAACGGCGCGCGCGGCTCTCGCCGAGCTCGGCATCGATTTCGAGGCCCTGCGTCGCGTCGAGGCCGACGCTGCCCTCGGAAACGGCGGTCTCGGGCGTCTCGCTGCCTGTTTTATGGACAGCATGGCGACGCTCGCCATTCCGGCCTACGGCTACGGCATCCGCTACGACCACGGCCTGTTCCGGCAGGTGGTGACCGAAGGCTGGCAGCACGAATTGCCGGAAGACTGGCTCGCTGCCGGCAATCCGTGGGAGTTCGAGCGCCCGGAGGTGGTCTACCGGGTGCAGTTCGGCGGCACGGTCGAGCTGGCGCCGGCGCCGGGCGGTTCGCTGCGCCACATCTGGCATCCGAACGAGACGATCCTGGCGGCGGCCTACGACACGCCGGTGGTCGGCTGGCGCGGCCGTCACGTCAACACCCTGCGCCTGTGGTCGGCGCGGGCTGCCGACCCCCTGCATCTCGAGACGTTCAACCTCGGCGATTATGTCGGCGCCCTCGCCCACCAGACGCGGGCGCAGGCGATCTCGCGCATCCTCTATCCGAGCGACGAGACGCCGGCCGGCCAGGAGCTGCGCCTGCGTCAGGAGTTCTTCTTCACCTCCGCCTCCCTTCAGGATCTCGTGCGCCGTCACGTGCAGCAGCACGGCGACGTGCGCTCGCTCGCCGAGCACGCCGCGATCCAGCTCAACGACACCCATCCGGCCATCGCCGTGCCGGAGCTGATGCGCCTTCTCGTCGACGAGCACGAGGTGCCATGGGAGGAAGCCTGGCGCATCACCACTGGCACCCTCAACTACACCAATCACACCCTCCTGCCGGAAGCGCTCGAGCGCTGGCCCGTGTCGATGATGGAGCGGCTCCTGCCGCGCCACATGCAGATCATTTACCTGATCAACTGGTTCCACCTGGAGCAGCTCGCCGAGCGGGCGCCGCTGCGCGAGGAGACGATCACGGCCATCTCGCTGATCGACGAGACGCAGGGGCGCTTCGTGCGCATGGGTCACCTCGCCTTTCTCGGCTCGCACCGGGTCAACGGCGTCTCGGCCCTGCACACCGAGCTCATGCGCCGCACCGTCTTCCGCGACCTCAACGCACTGTATCCGGACCGCATCGTCAACAAGACCAACGGCGTCACGTTCCGGCGCTGGCTGCAGCAGGCCAATCCGCGCCTCACCGCCCTCCTGGTCGAGACGCTCGGCGATCGCATCCTCGATGATCCCGACGCGCTCGGCGCGCTCGCGGGTCACGCCGGCGACCGCGCCCTGCACAAGCGCTTCGCGGCGCAGCGCCGGGCCAACAAGGCCGCCCTCGCCGACTTGATCCTTGAGCGCACCGGCATCCGCGTCGATCCCGACGCGCTCTTCGACGTGCAGATCAAGCGCATCCACGAATACAAGCGCCAGCTCCTCAACATCCTTGAGGCGGTGGCGCTCTACAACGCCATCCGGGTGGCGCCGGACGCCGACTGGGTGCCGCGGGTCAAGATCCTGGCCGGCAAGGCGGCAGCGAGCTACCGGCAGGCGAAGCTCATCATCAAGCTCGCCAACGACGTGGCGACAGTCGTCAATGCCGACCCGCTCGTGCGCGACCG
>DASQLE010000127.1:0-6397 GCA_035630175.1 Beijerinckiaceae bacterium | reverse complement strand
TGCGTTAACCAAGCGGAAAGATTCGTGGCGCTAGCATGATCGAAAGATGTGCGAGGTGGGTCATGAGCGAAGCCGCCGCCGGGACAAGCAAAGTATATGCATTTCCGCGACCTGTGGCCGACGCGCCGGTCGATGAGAGCGTCGCCTCGATCATCGATGTGCTGCAGGATCATCTGGCGCTGGCGCGCGAGGGCAAGCTCCGCTCCATCGCGGTCGTGACGGTGTCCGCCGACGGGGCGGCGATCGGCACGCAATGGTCCTGCGCCCATGGCGACAGCGCCGGCTTGATCGGCAAGCTGACCGTCCTGACGCACGACCTGATGTCGGCGCGGAGCTGACGCGCCGCCTTCAGGCGACTGCCGATCGAACGGGCGACCTCGTCGGGCCGCTGCAACCAAGCGACGGCGACGTCGCCCTCCCGACAACGAGCATTTCGTCGCCATGCCCGCTGTGAGGCGAAGGCTTGCTCCTCGGCAACGCCGAAGACATGCCTGTCGCTACTCCCAAAGCCTCTGGTTAAAGCGCCTCGATCTCGGCGAACAGCGTATCGGAAAGCGCGATCCCATCCGTCCGCGCACGGCGCCGCGCCTCGAGACGGCGAGCGCCGGGCAGGCGAGCGCCGGCCTGCACCTCGATGGCGGCGGCGAGCGCCGTGAAGCGGCCGGTCGCATCCGCGCCGCCGAGGGCCGCCGGATCGAAGGCGACGATGAGCTGCCCGGTTCCGGGCGGCGGCCCCTTTGCGTCGAGGAAGGACGAGGCTTCGGCGGCGTAGGTCGCGCCGGTTAGGCCGGCGGCGACGAGCTCGACCATCAACGCGAGGGCGGTGCCCTTGGCGTCGCCCAGGGGCAGCATGGTGCCGCGCAAGGCCGCGTCCGGATCGGTGGTCGGTTGCCCCGCCTCGTCGAGGGCCCAGCCCTCCGGGATGCGCTCGCCCCGCTGCTTGGCGGCGAGGATGTTGCCGCGCGCGACCTTGGACAGGGACAGATCGACGACGATCGGCTCCCGGCCCGGCAAGGGGCAGGCGAAGGCGATCGGGTTGGTGCCGAGCAAAGCTTGCGCGCCGCCCCAGGGCGCCATCGCGGCCGGCGTATTGGCGAAGAGGAGCGCCACCAGATCGGTTTCGGCGAGGCGTTCGACCGGGTGGCCGGCGGCGCCGCAATGGTGCGAGCGGCGGATCGGCGCAACGGCGACGCCCTGATCGCGCGCCACCTCGGGCAGTCCAGCCACGGCTTGGTCGAGCGCCGGATAGGCGAAGCCATGCGCCGCGTCGATCGCCAGCACGGCCGGCCTCGGGCGCGTGACGACAGGCGTCGCGAAGCCGTCGACCTTGCCGGCCTTGGCCTGGGCCGCATAGGTCGGCACGCGCGACAGGCCGTGGCCCTTGAGCCCGTCCGCCTCGGCGGCGACGAGAGCGCGCGCAACGGTGCGCGCGTTGCCCGCGGACGTGCTGCACCGGACCAGGGCGTGCGCAACCCGATCTTCCGCCTCGGCGAGCGTCAGCGTCGGCACCGCGTCACGCCCCGGCGAGGTGGCGGCGAACGTTCTCGGCCGTGACCCAGGAGACGCGCACGTTCGATTCGACCGTCACGCCGGCGATATGCGGCGTGAGGACAAGGTTGGGGCAACCGGCGAAGATCGCCGCGCGCGCCGCGGACAGCGGCTCCTCCTCGAACACGTCGAGGGCGGCGCCGCCGAGGCGGCCCGCCCGCAGCGCTTCGACGAGAGCTGGCTCGTCGATGACCCCGCCCCGCGCGCCGTTGACCACGACCGCGCCCGGCTTCATGCGGCCGATCGCCTCGCGACCGAGGAGGCCGCGTGTGTCGGGTGTGAGCGGCACGTGCAGGGAGACGACGTCGGATGTGGCGATGAGTTCTTCGAAGCCAAGCCGCACCACGCGTCCGAACGGCTGGTTCCAGGACGGGTGCTCGGATTCGACGAACGGGTCGAAGGCCGTCACCGCCATGTCCAAGGCCGCCGCGCGCTTGGCGGTCTCGCGAGCGATGGAGCCATAGCCGACCAGCCCGAGACGCTTGCCGGAGATCTCGCGGCCCATCAGACGATTGCGTGGCCACGACCCGGCGACCACGTCGGAGGTCGCCGTATAGGCGCCGCGCAGCAGCAGCATGGCGGCCGCGATCACGTATTCGGCGACGGAGATGTCGTTGGCGCCGCGTGCCGGGAACACCGCGATGCCGCGCGCCTCGCAAGCCGCCATGTCGATGTTGTCGAGCCCGACGCCGAGACGGCCGACCGCTTTCAGGCTCTGCGCCGCATCGAGAAGCGGCCCGCGCACCTGCGTTCGGTTGCGCACGATGAGTCCCCTCGCCTCGCGCAAGGCGGCGGCGAGGTCGTCCGGCCGGTCGACGAGGTCGGGCGCGTAAAGGACGTCGAATCCCTGCAATCCCTCGCGGACTGCCGCCTCGTCCATGAATTCCGGAATGACGATATCGGGCATGATGCTTCAGGCCAGGACAAGAAGACCGGCGGTCACGACGCCCAATATCACTAGGGTGGTGCCCGTGAAAACCGCGATGTGGCGCCAGCCGATGCGCAGGATCGCGGTCAGCGAGGTGCCGAGCCCGAGCGCGGCGATCGCCAGCAGCAGCCCCCAGTTGGAAGCCGTGACGATGACGGACTTGACCGGGCCGTAGATGGGCGCGAGGCCGGGCGCCAGCAGGGCGAGGCTGTTGACGAGGCAAAGAGCTAGGAACACGAGCGCGAAGACCGGCACCGGCACCTTGGCCTCGCCGGCTTCGCCGCGCTGACGCATGAAATACCAGCCGATGGCGAGCACCATCGGCAGCAGCAGAAACACGCGGAACAGCTTGACGATGACGGCCGAGTTGCCGACCGGCTCGGAAACGGCGTAGCCGGCGCCGACCACCTGAGCCATGTCGTGGATGGTGGCCCCGAGCATGATCCCAGTCGTCTGCGCATCGAGGCCGAGCAGCAGGCAGAGCGGCGGATAAGCGACCATGACGAGGGTGGAGACGGCGTTGGCGGCCACCACCGTGAAGGTCACGTCGGCGCCCTTCTGCGGATAGTTCGGCACCACCGTCGCCGTGGCGAGGGCCGCCGAGGCACCGCACACGGCGGTCGCCGCGCCCGCGAGCGCGCCGTAGCCGAGATCGAGCTGGAAGAAGCGCGCCAGCCGGATCCCAGCCGCAACGGTCAGCACCATGGCGAGAACCACGAGGAGCGCGACCCCGAGGCCGAGATCGACGATGTCGCCGAGGGCGATGCGGATGCCGAGCAGGCCGATGGCGATGCGCAGCAGCTTCTTGACGCACCAGGCGAGGCCCGGCTCGAACGCCTTCTGGGACGCGAGCCCGTTCAGGGCGATGCCGAGGAGGAGCGCGATCACCATGGCGGGAATCGGAAACACCGTCGCGATGCGTGGAGCCGAAAGGCTGGCCGCAACCGCGACCGCGGCCGCCAGGGCGATGCCGGGGGCCAGCTGGCGCGTCAGGGGGACGATGCGGCTTGGAGGCGCGGCGGTCGACGAATTCAGCACTGACATCGCTTGGTCCGGCACCCCTCGCTCACAGCGACCGGCGGTAGACGACGAAGCCCGACCGTTCCGCGACTTTGTCGTAGAGCTTCATCGCGGTCAGGTTGGTTTCGTGCGTTTGCCAGTAAACGCGCGGCGAGCCGGCATCCCTCGCCTTGTCGTAGACCGCCTCGATCAACGCCCTGCCGACGCCCTCGCCCCGCGCCGCCTCGTCCGTGAACAGGTCCTGCAGGTAGCAGGCGGGCTGGATCATCGTGGTGTTGCGGTGAAAGAGGAAGTGAACCAGCCCGAGGAGCCGCCCGTCCTTCTCCGCCACGAGGCCATGAACAGGCTCATAGGCGTCGAAGAAGCGGGACCAGGTCATCCTTGTCACCTCAGCCGGGACGGTGCGCTTGTAAAAGTGGTTGTAGCCCTCCCAGAGCGGTTCCCATTGACCGAGATCGGTCGGGGCAACGGGACGAACGATCAGCTGACTGGGCACAAGGCGCTCCCTCAAGCGACGCGCTCGCCTGCAGCGATCTCGCAATCGACGTTGTACCTGTCCCGCGAGGCAGCGGCAAAGCCGCTTACGCGCTCCGGTAGAGCTTTGTCATCACGAACTCCCGGTGGCCGAGCGCCTCGGCGGCCGTGAGGCGGCCGTTGGCGGTGCGCACGATCATCTCGATGAGGGCGTCGCCCGCTTCCGGAATGGTCATGTCGCGGCGGAGGATGCCGGACACGTCGACGTCGATATGCTCCGGCATGGTGCGGATTGTGCGCGGGTTACCGGTGATCTTGATGACCGGCACGATCGGGTTGCCGATGACGTTGCCCTGCCCGGTCGGGAAGGTGTGCACGGCGTAGCCCGCCGCCGCCATCAGGGTCACGCATTCGGCCGCCGCCGAAGACGTGTCCATGAAGTAGAGGCCCGCTCCCTTGGCGGGCGCCTCGGCCGGCTCGAGGGCGTCGATGAAGCGGCAATCGCGGCCGATCTTCTCGAGATTGCCGAGGGCCTTCTCCTCGATGGTGGTGAGGCCGCCGGCGATGTTGCCCTTGGTCGGCTGCGAGTCGGAGAGGTCGTTGGTCTTGTGCGCCTCGATGACGTCGTCCTGGTAGGACTTCCAGATGCGGAACCACTTCTCGCCGACATCGGGGCTGGCGGCGCGCTCCTTGGCGAGGTGCTCGGCGCCGGTGATCTCGGAGGTCTCGCCGAAGCAGCCGTAGATGCCCTGCGGGATCAGCTTGTCGTACATGTTGCCGACGGTCGGGCACGAGGCGAGCCCCGTGGTGGTGTCGCTCTCGCCGCATTTGGTCGAGACCCACAATTCCGAGATGTCGCATTCCTCGCGCTGCAGCTCGGACGCGGCCTGAAGATACTCCTTCGCCACGCGCGAGGCGTTGGCGATGGTGGCGATGTCGCCGACGCCCTCGATGCCAAAGCCGGTCACGGGCTTGCCGGTCTTCCTGATGCCCTCGACCACGATGTTGGTCCACTGGTCCTCGATCCCGATCACCACCACGGCCGCGACGTTCGGGTTCGAGCCGGTGCCGATCAGGGTGCGGAAATGCAGCTCGAGATCCTCGCCGAACTGCAAGCGACCGTATGCGTGCGGCAGGGCCAGGGTGCCCTTGATGTTGTTGGCGACCGCTTCGCAGGCGGCGTTCGACAGGTCGTCGAGAGGCAGGATGACGACGTGGTTGCGCACGCCGACGCGACCGCTCTCGCGCCGCCAGCCCCAAAATTTTAGGTTCGATTGACCGTTCGTCCGAGCCATGGCGCTCTCCGTAAGATGCCCGTCATCGTAGGCCGGCGCGCTTCCGCGCGCAGAGCCGAGGATCTCAGGACCAGTTTACGCTGCACGAGGTTCTCGGGTCCGCTTGGCGGCCCGAGGATGACGGTGACGCCGCGGCGGCGGCGTTCACCACCGCTTCGTCTTGACGTTGTGGACGTGGACGTGCTCGCCGCGGCCGATATCGGCGACGGCCTTGCCGATGTCCTGCCCGTATTTCCAAATCGTGTCGCCGGTCTTGATGTCTTGGAGGGCGGCCTTGTGGCCGATCGGGATGTCGTGCTTCGCGGCGAGGCGGAAATCGGAATTGTCAGCCGTGACGACGCCGAGCATGTCGGTGCCGGCCTTGAGGCCCTCGACTACCACCACCCCGACCGTGTCCTTCCTGTCGTGAACCAGGATGTGCGGAGCCGCCATGTGCCCTCCCCGAACGCTGCCCTTGTGCAAGATGGGTGTCTTCTATAAGACATAAGAGAAGAGAGTCAACTCGATTGATCGCGGATCGCGCAAGGCGAGGGACCATGGCGGTTGGGCTGAAGCGCAAGAGGGCGCCGATGGGCGATGGGCTTGGTTTCCGCCCTCTCTATCGCCAGGCGAAGGAGGTGCTTGTCGGCCGCATCGCCGCGGGCTCCTGGCAGCCGGGCCAGATCCTGCCGAGCGAGTTCGCGATCGCCGCCGATCTCGGCGTCAGCCAGGGCACAATCCGCAAGGCTCTCGACGAGATGACGGCCGAGAACCTGCTGGTGCGCCGGCAAGGGCGCGGAACCTTTGTCGCGCGGCACGACGAGGAGCGTATCCTCTTCCAGTTCTTCAAGCTGACGCGCGACGACGGCGAGCGCCGCTTCCCGGAGAGCCGTGTGCTCGACGTCAGGGTTGTGCGGGCCTCACCCGAAGCGCGCGGGCGGCTCGGGCTCGCGACCGGCGACAAGGTCGTGCAGATCGAGCGCGTCCGTTCGCTAGCGGGAATCGTCTGCGTGGCGGAGGGCATGGTGCTGCCGCACAGGCTGTTTCCCGGCATCGAGAGCAGCGAACTGCCGAACAACCTGTACGAGCTCTACGCGGCGGCTTTCGGGGTCACCGTCGCCCGCGCCGACGAGCGTCTCAAGGCGGTGGCGGC
>DASQLE010000126.1:0-2671 GCA_035630175.1 Beijerinckiaceae bacterium | reverse complement strand
ACCGAGCCGAGATATTTGCGGACAAGGTCGGGATGCTCGCGGATGGCTTCCGAGATCGGCATGAAGATGACGCCGGCCTTGGCCAGTTCCGCCTTGAAGGTGGTGGCGACGGAGACGCTATCGAACACCGCATCGACGGCGACGCGGGAGGTCTGCACGCCGGCCAGGATTTCCTGCTCGCGCAGCGGGATGCCGAGCTTCTCGTAGGTCTTGAGGATCTCGGGATCGACCTCGTCGAGGGTCTGCGGCGCCGCGTTCATCTTCGGCGCGGCGTAGAAATACATGTTCTGATAGTCGATCTCGGGATAATCGACCCGCGCCCAGGTCGGCTCGCGCATGGTCAGCCAGCGCCGGTAAGCGTCGAGCCGCCACGCGGTCATCCATTCGGGCTCGCCCTTCTTAGCCGAGATGAAGCGGACGATGTCCTCCGAGAGCCCCTTCGGGGCCTTCTCCATCTCGACATCGGTGATGAAGCCGTATTTGTATTGATCGACATCGATCAGCTTCACGCGATCGATCGTTTCCTGCACTGCAGGCATTCACGTCTCCTACCGCTCACGGTTTCAAGGACCGCGGGTTGACGGGACCGGACAACGAGCGGCTCAGGCCGCTGCCGCCCGACCTTTATATAGGGCGGCGACCAGCTTTTCGCAGGCTACCGCGAAGTTTTTCACGTCCGCCTCGCTCGAATTCCAGCCCAGACTGACGCGCATGGCTCCTTCAGCGAGAGGGCGCGGCACGGCCATGGCTTCGAGCACGTGCGAGAGCTTGACCTTGCCCGACGAGCAAGCCGAGCCAGAGGACAGGGCGACGCCCTCTAGATCGAACAGAATCAGCGCCGTTTCGGCGCGCACGCCGGGAATAGTGAAGGCCAGCGTGTTGAGCAGCCGTGTGGCGCCTGCGCCGAACACGATAGCCGAGGGCGCGATGCGGCGGAGCGCCGCCTCGCAGGCATCGCGCAGCCGCCGCAGGCGCTCCCCTTCTCGCTCAAGCTCCTGGCGGGCGATGTCCGCTGCTGCTCCGAAGCCGACGATACCGGCGACGTTCTCGGTCCCCGCCCGACGCCCCCTCTCCTGCCCGCCGCCGCGAATAAGGCGGTCGCCGAGATCGAGATGATCGGAGGCCAAGACGATCGCGCCGACGCCCTTCGGGCCGCCGAGCTTGTGGGCCGAAAAGGTCAGGACGTCCGCCCCGAGCGCCGTCAGATCGAGGGCGATCTTGCCGGCCGCCTGAACGGCATCCGTGTGCGACAAGCCGCCATGCTCGCGCACGAGCCCGGCCGCCTTGGCGACGGGCTGCAGCACGCCGGTTTCGTTGTTGGCGGTCTGGATCGAGACGAGAACCCGCTCGTCGCGCGCTTGCCTCAGCCGTCGGTCGAGCCAGTCAAGGTCGACGACGCCGTCGCCGTCGAGGGGGATCGTCTCGAGACCGGCCAAGCCGAACCGATGACCCTGGAGCACGCACGGATGCTCGCCCGCCCCGGCGAGGAGCCGCATAGGGCCTTCGCGCTCGCCGCGCCGGCGCAAGCCCGGCGAGAGGACCGCATTGGCCGCCTCGGTGCCGCCGCTCGTGAAGATCACATGGCTGGGATCGGCTCCGACCAGCCGGGCAACGCTCGCCCGGGCGGCCTCGACCGCCGCCCGGGCCGCGCGTCCTTCGGTGTGGATCGAGGAGGGATTGCCGACCAGCTCGGCGGCACGCGCAACAGCTTCCACGACCTCCGGCCGCATCGGGGCGGTGGCGTTGTAGTCGAGGTAGCTACGCTCCCTCCCGCTCATCCAAACACTCGTCCCACGCGGCTCATCCGACCACGAAAGTCTTGCATTCCGGCCGACTTGCCGTGCTAAAGCACGGCCACCACATCAACCCGTCCCTGGCTGGCCGACCTACTTTGGAATTATTCCAAGCCATTAGAACCATTCTAATGGCGTTGTAGGAAGCGTCCGGGGCTCAAGTCAAGGCTCGCTTTGGCGCAGGCCGGCGCCGGCAGAGCAGCGACGTAACACAAGGTCAAATCCATGCCTGAGGTTGTCTTCACCGGGCCCGCCGGCCGCATCGAGGGACGGTACCAGCCGGCCAAACAGAAGGGCGCGCCGATCGGCATCGTGCTGCATCCGCATCCGCAATTCGGCGGCACGATGAACAACCAGATCGTCTACAACCTGTTCTACGGCTTCGTGAATCGCGGCTTTTCGGCGCTGCGCTTCAACTTCCGCGGCGTCGGCCGCAGCCAGGGCGCCTTCGACCATGGGGCGGGCGAGCTGTCCGACGCCGCCGCCGCGCTCGATTGGGCGCAGTCGGTCAACCCGGACGCCCGCAATTGCTGGATCGCCGGCGTCTCCTTCGGCGCCTGGATCGGCATGCAGCTCCTCATGCGCCGCCCGGAGATCGAGGGCTTCATCTCCATCGCCGCGCCGGCCAACCGCTTTGACTTCACCTTCCTGGCGCCCTGCCCCTCTTCCGGCCTGTTCGTGCACGGCTCCGAGGACCGGGTCGCCCCGGTCAAGGACGTCATGGCGGTGATCGAGAAGGTGAAGACCCAGAAGGGCATCCAGATCGAGCATCAGGTGGTCGACGGCGCCAATCACTTCTTCGACGGCAAGGTCGAGGATTTGATGACGACCGTCGACCGCTACCTGGACAAGAAGATCGGCAAGGTCGAAGCCGCGGC
>DASQLE010000125.1:0-8517 GCA_035630175.1 Beijerinckiaceae bacterium | reverse complement strand
CATTGGCGAGATCGAGCAACGCTTCGATGTCGAACGGCGATAGCCCGTCGATCCCGAGGAGGTGCCGATGGGGGAAATGGGGGCGCGCCATAAGACCCCTGCCCTACGGCTTCGCGGCAAAAAATCAAGGTGGGCCGGCGCCGCGTTTACCGACGGTTAACCATACGGGATTTGACTCCGCCCTTCCCGTGCACCACTTAAAGCCCGCGAAGCGCGGCTCCGGAGCAGTCGCCCCTCTCGCGTCTCCTCAGGAAAATCAAGGCTTTGGATACATGAAGGTCGTCGTCGTCGAGTCGCCTGCAAAGGCCAAGACGATCAACAAATATCTTGGCAAGGGCTACGAGGTCCTGGCCTCCTTCGGCCATGTCCGCGACCTTCCGCCGAAGGACGGCTCGGTCGATCCCGAGGCCGATTTCCACACGATCTGGGAGGTCGAGAGCCGCGGCGCCAAGCGCATGTCGGAGATCGCCAAGGCCGTGAAAGGCGCCGACAAGCTGATCCTCGCCACCGACCCGGACCGGGAGGGCGAAGCCATTTCCTGGCACGTGGTCGAGGCGCTCAACGAGAAGCGCGCCCTGAAGGGCATTCCGGTCGAGCGCGTCACCTTCAACGCCATCACCAAGGACGCGGTGCAGACCGCCATGCGGCAGCCGCGCGAGATCGACCGCGCGCTGGTCGACGCCTATCTGGCGCGCCGCGCCCTCGATTATCTCGTCGGCTTCAACCTGTCGCCGGTGCTGTGGCGCAAGCTCCCGGGCGCGCGCTCGGCCGGCCGCGTGCAATCGGTCGCGCTGCGGCTCGTCTGCGACCGCGAGCTCGAGATCGAGAAGTTCGTGCCGCAGGAATACTGGTCGCTGGTGGCAACGCTGGCGACCAAGGACGGCGGCGTCTTCGACGCGCGTCTCGTCGGCGCCGACGGCAAGAAGATCCAGCGTCTCGACATCGGCAAGGGCGAGGAGGCGGAAGCCTTCAAGCGCGACCTCGAGCTGGCGACGTTCACCGTGGCCAATGTCGAGGCGAAGCCGGCCAAGCGCCATCCGGCGCCGCCCTTCATGACCTCGACGTTGCAGCAGGAGGCCTCGCGCAAGCTCGGGCTCGCGCCGGCGCAGACCATGCGCATCGCGCAGCGTCTCTACGAGGGTGTCGAGATCGGCGGCGAGACGGTCGGGCTCATCACCTACATGCGGACGGACGGCGTCGACGTGGCGCCGGAGGCGATCGCCGCCACCCGCGCCGCCATCGCCCGCGATTACGGCGAGCGCTATCTGCCGGACGCGCCGCGCCGCTATGCGACGAAGTCGAAGACCGCCCAGGAGGCGCACGAGGCGATCCGTCCGACCGATGTCGCCCACACGCCCTCGTCGGTGGCGCGCTATCTCGAGCCGGAGCAGGCCAAGCTCTACGAGCTGATCTGGATCCGCACCGTCGCGAGCCAGATGCAATCGGCGGAGCTGGAGCGCACCACGGTCGACGTCGCCGCCGCGGTCGGTCCGCGCCGGCTCGACCTGCGCGCGACCGGCCAAGTCGTGAAGTTCGACGGCTTTCTCACGCTGTATCGCGAGGGGCGCGACGATCCCGAGCCCTCGGCCGCCGGACAGGCGGGCGAGGACGACGAGGAGGGACGCCTGCCGCCGATGAGCGCCGGCGATCCGCTCGAGCGCCGCCGCATCGCCTCGACGCAGCATTTCACCGAGCCGCCGCCGCGCTACACGGAGGCAAGCCTGGTCAAGCGCATGGAGGAGCTCGGCATCGGCCGGCCCTCCACCTACGCGGCCGTGCTCGCCGTCTTGCGCGAGCGCGAATACGTGCGCATCGACAAGAAACGGCTCGTTCCGGAAGACAAGGGGCTCCTCGTCACCGCGTTCCTCGAAAGCTTTTTCCGCCGCTACGTCGAATACGATTTCACGGCCGATCTCGAGGAGAAGCTCGACGAGATCGCCAACCACGCAATCGACTGGAAACAGGTCCTGCGCGATTTCTGGCAGGACTTTTCCGCCGCCATCGGCGGCACCAAGGAGCTGCGCACGACCGAGGTTCTCGATGCGCTGAACGAGATCCTCGGCCCGCATATCTTTCCGCCGCGCAGCGACGGCGCCAGCCCGCGCACCTGCCCGACTTGCGGCACCGGCCAGCTCTCGCTCAAGCTCGGGCGTTACGGCGCCTTCGTCGGCTGCTCGAACTATCCCGAATGCCGCTTCACGCGCCAGTTCATGGTCTCGGGAGACGGCGAGAACGGCGAGGCGTCCGGCACCCGTCTGCTCGGCGACGACCCCGAGACCGGCTTGCCGGTGACGGTGCGCGACGGGCGCTTCGGGCCCTTCATCCAGCGCGGCGAGGCCGAGGGCGACGAGAAGCCGAAACGCGCCTCGATCCCGAAAGGGACCCCGCCGTCATCGGTGGACCTCGACAAGGCCTTGAAGCTTCTCGCCTTGCCGCGCGAGGTGGCGCGGCATCCGGAAACGGGACAGCCGATCCTGGCCAATATCGGCCGTTACGGCCCTTACGTGCAGCACGGCAAGACCTACGCCACGCTCGGCCGCGACGACGACGTGCTCGAGGTCGGCGGCAACCGCGCCATCGACCTGATCGTCGCCAAGGAGAGCGGCGCCGCCGGCAGCGGCCGGCGCTCCGATCCGGGCCGCCCGCTCGGCGAAGACCCGGCGAGCGGCCAGAGCATCGTCGTCAAGGCCGGCCGCTACGGCCCCTATGTCACCGACGGCTCCGTCAACGCCACCCTGCCGCGCGAGATGGCGCCGGATGCCGTGACCCTGGACGAGGCGGTCGGGCTTCTCAACGCAAGGCGCGCTTCGGGAGGGGGCAAGAGCAAGCGGCGCGCGCCGGGCCGAGCCGCCAAGGGCGGCAAGAGCGGCGCGGCGGGGGCGAAGAAAGCGGCATCGGCCAAGAAGGCCGCGGCGAAAAAAAAGCCCGCCGCCAAGAAAGCCCCGGCGCGCAAAAACGCTGCCGAATAGGCTTCCGTTCTCGCGATCTTGTCTGAACCGCGGCGCCGCGGCTCGCCCTACAGGGCGAGGTAGGCCGCCGTCGCGACGAAACCCAGGAGAAGCAAAGCGAGCCCCCGCCGGGCCCAACCCGGGGGCGAGGCCCCCGCGCCCTCGTGCGGCGCCTGGTAGCCGAAGGCCTCGCCGGCCACCTGCGCAGTCCTGACCAAGTGAATGTTCCGAGCCGTCGAGTTCACGATCTGAGCCCCTCGTGCGTTCCCATCATCTAAGCTTAGCCGTTCTTTATGATCAACGGTTGAACGGCGCCCTGGCCGGCGATTGTTATCGCGCCGTTAAGGCCCGGCCTTAATGGCATGCTGCCGTGACAAGAGGACGACGGTGACGGAGGCTGCAAAGCCTGCATAGACTGCGGCCGGCTGGGTCGCAGCCGCGCCGGGGAGGAAGGCCATGGGTCAGGATCACGTCAGCCGCTCGCGCCAGGCCGAAGAAGGCGAGGACGAAGGCAGCAACACGAGCGTCAATGCAACCCTCGGCGACGTCATCGCGGAGCGTTTCAATCGCCGCGATCTGCTCAAGGGCGCTCTGGCCGTGACGGCGATTTCCGCGACCGTCTCCCCGCTTGCGCTCGCCGAGAGGGCTGAGGCACAGGGCGCCAAGCCGACCTTCGACTTCAAGGAGGTGGCAGCCGGGATCGACGAGCGGCACCACATCGCCGAAGGCTACGACGCCGACATCCTGATCCGATGGGGCGACCCGATCTTCGCCGATGGCTCGCCGTTCGATCCGCGCGCGCAGACGGCCGACAAGCAGCAGCGTCAGTTCGGCTACAACAACGACTTTCTCGGCTATTTCCCGATCGACGGTTCGAACCGCGGCCTTCTCGCCGTCAACCATGAATACACCGCCGAAGAGCTGATGTTCCCCGGCCTCGGCAAGCAGGACGAGCAGACCGTGCCGGATCCCAATGATCCGAAGAAGAAGATCGACGTCAGCTTCGCCAAGATGACGCGCGAGATCGCCGAGGTGGAAATGGCCGCCCACGGCGGCTCCGTCATCGAGATCCAGCGCCAGGACGGCAAGTGGTCGGTGGTGCCGAACTCCCGATACGCGCGCCGCATCACGGCTGAGACGGAGATGGAGATCACCGGTCCCGCCGCAGGCCACGCCCTCATGCAGACCGCCGCCGATCCGGCGGGACGGCGCGTCAAGGGCATGCTCAACAACTGCGCCGGGGGCGTGACGCCGTGGGGCACGTGGGTCACGTGCGAGGAGAACATCAACTACTATTTCTGGGGCAAGCTGGCCGACAGCCATCCGCAAGCCCGCTCCTACAAGCGCTATGGCGTGCCGGTCGGGCGCTACAATTGGGGGACCTGGCACGACCGCTTCGACATCAACAAGGAGCCGAACGAGCCGAACCGTTTCGGCTGGGTCGTCGAGATCGATCCGTTCGATCCCGCTTCCGTTCCGAAGAAGCGCACGGCGCTCGGCCGCTTCAAGCACGAGGGCGCCGCGGGCATCACCAACAAGGACGGACGCTACGTCATCTATTCAGGCGACGACGAGCGCTTCGACTACGTCTACAAGTTCGTCAGCCGCGGCACGGTCAACCCGAACGACCGGGCGGCCAATATGGATCTCCTCGCCGAGGGCACGCTCTACGTGGCCCGATACGCCGCCGACGGCACCGGCGAGTGGCTGCCTCTCGTGCATGGACACGGGCCGCTCACCGAGGCCAACGGGTTCAAGGACCAGGGCGAGGTTCTGATCCATGCCCGCCTCGCCGCCGACCGCCTCGGCGCCACCAAGATGGACCGGCCGGAAGACGTGGAGGTGAACCCCCGGACCAACAAGGTCTATGCCATGCTGACCAACAACAACCGACGGACGGCGCAACAGGTCGACGCTGTCAATCCGCGGGCCGACAACCGCTTCGGGCACATCGTCGAGATGACGCCGGAGAATCTCGATCACGCCTCGACGCGCTTCGCCTGGGAGATCATGCTGAAATGCGGCGACCCGTCGATCGCCGATGTCGGCGCCACCTTCTCGTCGGCGACGAGCAAGGACGGCTGGTTCGGCTTGCCGGACAATTGCGCCTTCGACAGCATGGGCCGCCTTTGGATCACCACCGACGGCAATTCGGGCGTCACGACGCGGCGCAACGACGGCGTCTGGGCTGTCGAGACCGAGGGTCCTTTGCGCGGCACCTCGAAGCACTTCTTCCGCTGCCCCGTCGGCGCCGAGATGTGCGGCCCTGTGTTCACGCCCGACGACGGGACCATGTTCGTCGCCGTGCAGCATCCGGGCGAGGACGGAGAAGAGTGGCCGGCCTTCAACCGGCCGTCCACCTTCGACGATCCGTCGACCCGATGGCCGGATTTCACGGACGGCGTGCCGCCGCGTCCCGCCATCGTCGCCATCACCCGACGCGGCGGCGGCAAGATCGCCGGCTGACGGTCCGCTCTCCGACGGGCGGCGCACCCGCCTGTCACACCCGCTGCCAAACATCCTCCGCGGCACCCGCGGCGAAGCGTATGTTCTCTTTTTGTTCCCACATGTGGCGCTGAATAGGCTATAAGGCGGAGCATCGCGAATCGCTTGGGGGGTTTGGGTCGGAATGGCTAATCGGGGCGATCTTTTCGGTGGCGCCGCCGCGCGCAAGACCGAGACGAAAACGCAAGGCAAACCGGGGGGCCCGAAGACCTCGCTCGCGCGCGCCGCAGCATCGTCCGCGGCCGCCCGGGGCACGCCGGCCGAGGCCGGCTATGACGCGTCCGCCATCGAAGTCCTGGAAGGGCTCGAGCCGGTTCGGCGCCGGCCGGGCATGTATATCGGCGGCACCGACGAGAAGGCCCTGCATCACCTCTTCGCCGAAGTGATCGACAACGCCATGGACGAGGCGGTCGCCGGCCATGCCACCTTCATCGAGGTCGAGCTCGAGGAAGGCAGCTTCCTGTCGGTCACCGACAACGGGCGCGGCATCCCGGTCGATCCGCATCCCAAGTTCCCGAAGAAATCCGCCCTCGAGGTCATCATGACCACCCTGCACGCGGGCGGGAAGTTCGATTCCAAGGTCTACGAGACGAGCGGCGGCCTGCACGGCGTCGGCGTCTCGGTCGTCAATGCCCTGTCCGATATTCTCGAGGTCGAGGTCGCGCGCGCCCAGACCCTCTACCGGCAGGTCTTCTCGCGCGGCGTGCCGAAGGGCAAGCTCGAGACCCTCGGGCGCGTGCAGAACCGGCGCGGCACCAAGGTGCGCTTCCATCCGGACGCGCAGATCTTCGGCAAGGACGCGCATTTCGTTCCGCGCCGCATCTTCAAGATGGCGCGCTCGAAAGCCTACCTGTTCGGGGGCGTCGAGGTGCGCTGGCGCTGCGCCCCTGCCCTCCTGACCGGCCCGGACAGCCCGCCGGCCGAGGCGACGTTCCGCTTTCCCGGCGGGCTCAAGGATTATCTCGCCCGCGAGATCGACGCGCACGAGCTCGTGGCCGACCAGGTTTTCTCCGGCAAGGTCACGAAGCCCGGCGGGCACGGCTCGCTCGAATGGGCGGTCGCCTGGCTCGCCGACGCGGACGGCTTCTCGTCCTCGTATTGCAACACCATTCCGACCCCCGAAGGCGGCACGCACGAGAGCGGCCTGCGCACCGCGCTCCTGCGCGGCCTGCGCGACCATGCCGAGCGCGTCGGCCAGGCGAAGCGCATGGGGCCGGTGACGGCGGACGACGTCATGGCGACCTGCGCCGCCATGCTGTCGGTGTTTATCCGTGAGCCGGAGTTCCAGGGCCAGACCAAGGACAAGCTCGCGACCCTCGAGGCAGCCCGCATCGTCGAGGCGACCGTGCGCGACGCCTTCGATCATTGGCTCGCCGCCTCGCCGCAGCAGGCCAACAAGCTCCTCGACTGGACGATCGAGCGCGCCGACGAACGCGTGCGCCGCCGCCAGGAAAAAGAGGTGGCGCGCAAGACGGCGACGCGCAAGCTGCGCCTGCCCGGCAAGCTCGCCGATTGCAACAAGGCCGGCGCCGCCGGCTCCGAGCTCTTCATCGTCGAGGGCGATTCTGCCGGCGGCAGCGCCAAGCAGGCGCGCGACCGCATGACCCAAGCGGTGCTGCCCCTGCGCGGAAAAATCCTCAATGTCGCCTCGGCCGGCAAGGACAAGCTCGGACAGAACCAGCAGCTCTCGGATCTCGTGCAGGCGCTCGGCTGCGGCTCAGGCGCCCATTACCGCGACGACGACCTGCGTTACGAGAAGGTCGTCATCATGACGGACGCCGACGTCGACGGCGCCCACATCGCCTCCCTCTTGATCACGTTCTTCTACCGGCAGATGCCGCGCCTGATCGACCGGGGTCATCTCTATCTCGCCGTACCCCCGCTCTACCGCCTGACGCAAGGCGCCAAGACCGTCTACGCCCGCGACGACGCGCACAAGGCGAAGCTGCTCGCCACCGCCTTCAAGGGTCAGGCCAAGGTCGAGGTCGGGCGCTTCAAGGGGCTCGGCGAGATGCTGCCGAATCAGCTCAAGGAGACGACCATGGACCCGGCGAAGCGCACGCTCCTGCGCGTCACCGTGGTGCCCGACGAGCGCCCCGACACGACCGACACGGTCGAGCGCCTGATGGGCAACAAGCCCGAGGCGCGCTTCGCCTTCATCTCCGAACGCGCCGCTTTCGCCAGCGAAGCGCAGCTCGATATCTGAGCCGCCGCCGTGGTTGGCGGCCCGTTCATGTTGGCAGAGGTAGGACCCTTCCGATCGCGTTCGGAAGGACCACCGTCATGAAGCGGATTATTCTGGCGACAGCAGCGCTGCTCGCTCTGGCGCCGCCGGCTTTTGCCCAATACCGCGGCGACTACTACCGGGACTATTATGATGACCGTCGCGGCGGATCTTATGGCCGGCGCGGCTACGACCCGTATGACGATGACGACGAGTGGCGGCGTCGGTCACGGCGGTCCGAGCGACCATACGAGGAGCGATACGAGCGCCGGTCCGGACGAGGCGGCGCCGGCGACGTGTGCGTGACGGCCGGCGGCACGTGCCCTCATCCGCCGGTGCCGGTCGGAACGGGATGCAATTGCACGACATCCCGCGGCACGTTCGACGGCAGCGTCCGCTGATCGAGCGAGCGCCCACCATCGTGATCTCGGCGCAAAGAAAAAGGCCCGGCGTTGCCGCCGGGCCCTTCGGACCAGTCTCAGGGTAGAGACTAGAACTTGAAGTTGAGCTTCGCGCGCACGAGGCCGAAGTCGAGGTCATTGTTGACCGAACGGAGGCCGACGATCTCCGTGCCATTCTCGCGGAAGCCGACCGTGCGGAGCCGGCGGTCATCCCCATCCTCATCGAGGTTCACGTAGAGACCCTCGACGCCGAAGGTCACGGCAGTCGAACCGAAGAAGCCGACCGTGCTCACCGGGAGGGCCCATTCGAAGCCGCCGCCGACGGCATAGCCGTAGCGCATATCGTCATCGGAGCTCTGGCAGTTGAAGCCGGAGGGGCGGAACCGGGCGTTGTTGCAGTTGTCGTTACGATTGCCGTCGCCGTAAGCGAAACCGCCGG
>DASQLE010000124.1:0-9122 GCA_035630175.1 Beijerinckiaceae bacterium | reverse complement strand
ATGAACGGACGTGTTCCCTACTTCGCCAAGATCGTGCACATGGTCGTCGACATGGACCGCATGGTCGGTCGGGACTTCGAAGCGGGCCTCGCCAAGCTCAAGGCCGTCGCGGAACGATGACTGACAGCGCTACGAAACCGCTGCGAGTATACCGTGGCGCCCGCGCGGCCCTCGGCTTGATGGACCGCGTCTTGCCCGCCGTCGCGGCCGCGCTATAGCACCCTGATGCTGACGCTCTATTTCCATCCGCTGTCCTCGTTCTGCCAGAAGGCGCTCATCGCCCTCTACGAGAACGACACGCCGTTCGAGCGCCGCATCGTCGATCTTGGCGACGAGGCGTCGCGGGCGGCGTTCCTTGCCGTGTGGCCGATCGGCAAGTTCCCGGTGCTGCGCGACGAGGGACGGGACCGCACGATCCCGGAATCGAGCATCATCATCGAATATCTGCACGCGCATTACCCGGGCCGGACAAAGCTCCTGCCCGACGATGCCGATGGCGCCCTGCAGGTGCGCCTGTGGGACCGGTTCTACGATCAGCATGTCATGGAGCCGATGCAGCTGATCGTCGCCAACCGGCTGCGGCCGGACGGCCGCAAGGATCCTTTTGGAGTCGAGAAAGCGAAGGCGCGCTTGCAAACGGCCTACGCCGTCATCGAACGCGAGATGGCGACCAGGACCTGGGCGGCGGGCGAGGCGTTCAGCATGGCCGACTGCGCCGCCGCGCCGGCGTTGTTCTACGCCGACAAGGTGATGCCGTTCGGCGACGCGCACGCGAACATGGCCCGTTACTTCGCTCGCCTGAGAGAGCGTCCGTCCTATGCCCGCGCGCGGGCGGAAGCGGAGCCTTACTTCCACCTGTTCCCGGATGATGCCGGAGCTAGCGCCGGGTGAACACCAGGTAGGCGATGAAGGCGGCGAGCCCCAGCGCCAAGGCGGTGAGCGCGACCTCGCGCGTCTCGCCCGTCAAGCCGACGTCGCGGCTCATCTGCGACAGCCGGCCGGCCTGGTCGGGGTTGCCCATCATGTAGGTGCCGATCACGGCGGTCACGGCGATCAGGGCCAGGAGAAGGTAGTTGAGCCGCATCCCTAGCGACCCTCGAACCGCGGCGGGCGCTTCTCCTTGAAGGCGCGGATGCCCTCGGCGAAATCGGCGCTGACGCCCGCTTTCTGCTGCAGCTCGGCCTCGACCGCGATCTGGTCGTCGAAGCTGTTCTCGAACCCTTCGGCGACGGCCCGCTTCATCAGGCGGTAGGCGAGCGCCGGACCTTCGGCGAGCCGCGCCGCGAACGCCGCCACCTCGTCGGCGAAGGCGGCGTCGTCGAACACCTTGTAGACGAGGCCGAGCCGTTCCGCCGCGTCGGCCGGCACCCGGTCCGCAGTCAGCATCAGGGCGAGCGCCCGTTTCGGTCCGACGAGCCGCGGCAGCAGCCAGGTGCCGCCGGCATCCGGGATCAGACCGATCTGGGCGAAGGCTTCCTGAAGGTAGGCCGAGCGCGCGGCCACGACGATGTCGCAGCACAGGGCGATGTTCATGGAGGCGCCGACGGCGGGGCCGTTCAGCGCGGCGAGCGTCACCTTCGGATAATGCGCGAGGCGGCGCACCAGCGGGTTGTAGTCGCGCGCCAGGGGACCGCCGAGATCGACCTGGCCGTCTCTGTCGCGCGGCAGGTCTTCGGTGAGGTCCTGGCCCGACGAGAACGCCCTGCCCTCCCCGGTCAGGACCACGACCCGCACCTCGTCGTCGGCTTCGGCGCGGGCGAGCGCCGCGCGCAGCTCGGCATGCATCGCCGCCGTCAGGGCGTTGAGCTTTTCCGGCCGCGCCAGGGCGATCGTCGCCACGCGCCCGGCTTTCGTCATGCGGATGGTCGAAAAGCTCATGCGGCCTGCTCCGTGAGGGGGAGGTCGAGAAGGGAGCTGACCTCGCGGCGCAGGACCGGCAGAAGCTCGGCCTCGAACCACGGGTTCCTGCGCAGCCAGCCGTTGTTGCGCCAGGACGGATGCGGCAGCGGCAACACGCGCGGCCGGCGCGGGCTGTCGAGGATGTCGCGCCAGCGCCGGACCGTGCCGGTCAAGCCGTCGCGGAAGTCATCGCCCAGATGCCAAGCCTGCGCGTATTGGCCGATGACGAGGATCAGCTCGAGCCGCGGCATGGCGGCGAACAGCGCCGGCCGCCACGTTTCCGCGCATTCCCGGCGCGGCGGCAGGTCGCCGCCTTTGGCGTCCTGGCCCGGAAAGCAGGAGGCCATCGGCACGATGGCGACGCGGCTCTCGTCATAGAACGCCGCCTCGTCGAGGCCGAGCCAGGCGCGCAGCCTGACGCCGGACGGATCGAAGAAGGGCATGCCCGCCGCATGGGCGCGCGTGCCGGGCGCCTGGCTGGCGATGCACAATCGCGCCGTGGCGCTGCCGCGGATGATCGGGCGCGGCTCATGGGGAAGCTCCCCTCCATGACGGGGGGCGTCGCGACACAAGCGGCAGGCGCGCAGCTGCGCCAGGAGGTCCTCCAATCGCGGAGCGTCAGACATCGATGATGAGGCCGTCATGAGCGGTGAGATAACCCTTCGCCTCGGCTTCCGCGAGGTGCGGCAGCATCGCCCCGCTCATATGGGTGAGCATGACGCGCGGCGTCGCGAAGCGCGCGCGCTGCGCGTCGATGGTCTCGAAATCGAGGTGGTTCTTCGGCGCGCGATGCCTCGTATAGCATTCGGTGATGAAGAGATCGGCGCCGGCCGCGATGTCGAGGAGGGCATCGGTCCACATGGTGTCGCCGGAATAGGCGAGGAGGCGGCGCCCGTCCGCCAGACGCACGCCCGTCGACGGCGCGCCGGAGGGATGCACCACCTCGCGCGTCTCGGCCTCAAGATGCGCGAACCGGTAGGCCGTCCGGCAGGGCAGATCGACCACCTCCAGGCGGTAGCGCCAGGCGTTGCTCGAGGAGCCCGGGAAGAACACCTCCAAGGCCGCCTGAAGCCGCGCGCCGGTGCCGACCGGCCCCACGACCGTGAGCGGCCGCGTCCGCTCCCCTTCGAATTGTCCGTCCAGGAGCAGGAACGGCAGTCCTCCGAAATGGTCGCCGTGGAGATGGCTGAGCAGCACCAGATCGATGCGGCTCGGATCGAGTTCGAGCTGCCGCAGGGCGACGACGGAGGTGGCCCCGAAATCAAGGGCGACGACCGCGTCTCCGCTCTCGATCCAGAAACAGCTGTTGGCCCGTCCGCCCGAGCCGAAGGCATCGCCGCAGCCCGCCACCGTCAACCGCATCGCTCCCCCTCCCCCGACGCACCCCCGGCCGTCTTCGTGCCGTTGCGCGCCGTCTTCAGCGCGCCGTCGTCAGCGTGCCTCTTGCCCCCGCGCCTTGCGCCATTCCGACGGCCGCTCGAAGGTGCCCGCCCATAGAGCGAGCGCCTCCCGGCGCGCCGCCGCCTCCTCGCGCTCGTAGCGCCGATACGCCACCGCATGGCCCCGGCGCACGAGCGCCGCCCCGACATCCGCGCCGCCGGCCTCGCACGAGGCCAGGCTGCGGCCGTAGCGGTCGCGCCCCGACAGACGGCAGGTGGCGATGCGGCCAGCGAGCATATCGCGGAGCGCCCGGCGCGCAACATCGCCGCACGGATACTCCCTTCCTTCCCTGCTCTCGCAACTCTGCCGCAACTCTGGCGCGTCGATCCCGGACAGGCGGACGTCGCGGCCGTCGAGGCGGAGCGAATCGCCGTCGATCGCCTGCGCGAAGCCGGACACGACCTCCTCTTCCTCGCGCACGAAGTAGGCCGCCGCCACAAGCCCGATCAGGACGACAGCCGCCACGAACCCATCGCGCTTCGCCACGCTCGCCGCCGCTCCGGTTGCGGGGACTCACCTCAGCCCCGCGAAAGTCAGAGATTAACCCTTTCCCACCATGATGACGGCTGCGGCCCGGGCCATGCGCTCTCGGGGTGCGGCGTGGTGCGTGAGTTCATGAGTGATTCGGCGGCGCTGGTGACGAGCAGGGGTCGCGCTGATTCGGCCGGCGAAGTCGTGCGCCGGCGCAAGCTCGCCCAGGACGTCCGCGCCGCGCGCGAGAAGCTGACCTCGTCGATCGGCCTCGAGCGCATCTTCGATTACGAGTTCGTCCGGCTGTTCGCCGAATACCGGGTCAGCGCCTCGGCGCTCCTGTTCATGCTGACGCTCACGATCGGCGCGGCGGCGACGTTCTGGATTCCGCTCCAGGAGCTCTGGCTCGGCTTCGCCATCATCGCAGCGGCGACCGCCATCCTGGCGTCGCAGGCGCATCGCTTCCTCAGCCAGAAGCCGGAGAACGTCGCCCTGCCCGAATGGCGGCGCCGCTTCGTTCTCGGCGAGCTCCTGCACGGCAGCGCCTGGGCCGTGGCCGTGCATGGGCTGCTCCAGGCGGAAGCCGGCGCGACGCGCAGCTTCGCGCTCTTCATTCTCCTGATGATCTCGGCGGTGACGGCCATGCTGGCCGCCACCATCCCGCTCGCGGTGTATGTCGGCCTCCTGCCGCTGACGGCGGCCGTGCTCGCCTTCGTCTGGGCCTCGCGCGAGCTCGATGCCGTCATGCTCGCCCTGATGGTCATGAGCGCGCAGGTGTTCTTCGTGTTCCTGGCGCGGCGGCTCCACGCCAGCGCCCTCGCCACCCTGCAGTCCCGGGCCGAGAAGGATGCGCTCTTTGCCGAGCTGGAGCAGGCCAAGGCCAATTCCGACGAGGCTCGCCGCCGCGCCGAGGAGGCGAACCTCGCCAAGTCGCGTTTCCTCGCCACCATGAGCCACGAGCTCCGAACCCCGCTCAACGCGATCCTCGGCTTCTCGGAGGTGATGAAGAACGAGGTGTTCGGGCCGCACGGGGCGCCGTCCTACGGGGAATATGCGGGAGACATCCACGCCAGCGGCCAGCACCTTCTCGACCTGATCGATGAGATCCTCGACCTGTCGCGCATCGAGGCCGGCCGCTACGAGCTCAACGAGGAGGCGGTCCAGCTCGCCTACATCGTCGACGAGTGCCGCCACATGATGGACCTGCGCGCCAAGGCCAAGAACCAGACGGTCAAGCAGGCGATCGACCCGTCCCTGCCGCGGCTCTGGGCCGACGAGCGGGCAATGCGCCAGATCGTGCTCAACCTCTTGTCGAACGCCATCAAGTTCACGCCGCAGGGCGGCGAGATCACCATCAAGGTCGGCTGGACGTCGTCCGGCGGGCAATATGTCAGCATCAAGGACAGCGGCCCCGGCATCCCCGAGGACGAGATCCCGATCATCATGTCGTCGTTCGGGCGCGGCTCGCTCGCCATCAAGGCGGCCGAGCAGGGAACCGGCCTCGGACTGCCCATCGTCAAGGGCTTTGTCGAGCTGCATGGCGGCAGCTTCCAGATCAAGTCGAAGCCGCGCGAGGGAACCGACGCGATCGTCACCTTCCCGTCGGCGCGCGTCATCGACGCGCTCCCGGCCGTGGCGGTGCCGCCGGCGCGAACCGGCGGTCAGGAGGCGGCTTAGCCGTCTGAAGTCCGGGTGCGGGCTTTTTCGGCACCGTGCTTGAGCGCGCGCGACACGCCCGCCTCCTCGAACGTCGCCATGCCGGCGTGGCAGAGGGCAGCCGTCCTGACGAGCCCGGCGGCGAGCGCCGCCCCCGTCCCCTCCCCGAGCCGCATGTCGAGCGTCAGCAGCGGGACCTTGTCGAGGCGTTCCAGCACCTCCCGGTGGGCGCCCTCGGCAGAGAGATGCCCGGCGAGGCAATGGTCGACGGCGGCGGGATGGAGCGCGTGCAGGACGGCCGCCGCGGCGGTCGCCACGTAACCGTCAAGGATAACGGGGATGCGCTGCAGGCGCGCCGCCAGGATCGCGCCGGTCATGGCGGCGACATCGCGGCCGCCGAGCCGGGCCAAAACCTCCAGGGGATCGTCGAGGTGGTCCCGGTGCGTCCGGAGGGCCGCCTCGACCACCTCGATCTTGCGGGCGAGGCCGTCGTCGTCGAGCCCGGTCCCGCGTCCCACCCAGCGGGCGGTCGGGCCGCCGTAGAGCGCCGCGTAGATCGCCGCCGCGACGGTGGTGTTGCCGATGCCCATCTCGCCGATCGCGAGCAGGTCGGCGCCGCCGGCGATCGCCTCCATGCCGAACGCCATGGTGGCGACGCAGGCCTGCTCGCCCAGGGCCGGCCCGTCGACGATGTCGTCGGTGGGGAGGTCGAGGGCGAGATCGAAGACCTTGAAGCCGAGATCGAGGCTCGCGCAGATCTGGTTGATGGCGGCGCCGCCGGCCGCAAAGGTCGCGAGCATCTGTCCGGTGACGAGCGGCGCATAGGCCGAGACCCCGCGCCGGGCGACGCCGTGGCTCGCCGCGAAGACGCAGACCAGCGGCCGGGCGACCGCGGGCGGCGCGCGTCCTTGCCAGGCGGCGAGCCATTCCACTATGCCTTCGAGGCGGCCGAGGCTTCCCGGCGGCTTCGCGAGGTTGCGCTCGCGCTCGCGCACGGCCGTCGCCGACGCCTCGTCCGGGCCCGGCATGGTGGCGACGAGGCGGCGGATGTCGTCGAACGGCCTCGCCTCGTGCGGCGCTTCCGGCATGACAAGCTCCTGGTGGGCCGCCTGTTGGACGAGGCCGCCTCTCGGGCGAGGCGGGTTCTCGGGCGAGACCGGTTTTCGGGCGAATGGTCGAGGCGGGGACCTATAGCGATGGCCGCCACCTCGGTGAAGGCGCCGATATGACGTTTCGTTCCGCCCTCGAGGGCAGCCTGTCCGACCTCGCCTGCTGCACGCGCTTCTATTCGCGCCTGCCGGTCCCGCCGCTGGCCTGGGAGGCCGACCCGCACGGCCCGCCGGACTTCGACGCGGTGGCGCGCATGCTGCCGTTCGCCGGCGCCATCCTCGGCTGCGTCGGTGCGGCGGTCCTGTCCGCCGCTCTTCTCGTCGGGCTCGGCCCTTGGCTGTCGGCGGCGCTCGCCATCGCCTCCCTGACGCTCGTCACCGGCGCCTTCCACGAGGACGGCCTCGCCGACACGGCGGACGCGTTCGGCGGCGCGACGACCGAGCGGCGCCTCGCCATCATGCGCGACAGCCGCATCGGCTCGTTCGGCGCCTCGGCGCTGATCCTCGCCTTCACCTTGCGGATCACGGCGCTCGCGACCCTGGCCGAGCGCCTCGACATAGCCGCGGTCGCGGCCGCGACGGTCGCCGCCGCGATCGTGTCGCGGACGGCGGCGTTGCTCGTCTTCACGGCGCTGCCGCCGGCGCGAACCGACGGCGCCGCTCAGGCGCTCGGGCAGCCGAGCGCGGCGACGCTCGGCATCGCCGCGGCCCTCGCGGCCGGCCTGACGGTCGCGCTCTCGGCGGCGGCGCTGTCGCCGGCGGCCGCTGCCGCAGCGCTCCTCCTGCCGCCCGCGGCCGCGGCGGCCGCCATGGTGGTCGTCTCCAAGCGCCTCCTCGGCGGTCAGACGGGCGATATCGGCGGCGCGACCCAGCAGCTCGCGGAGATCGCCGCGTTGATCGGCGTGCTGCTCGCCGCCTAGGGCATGATGCCGAAAAGTGGAAACCACTTTCGGACGAACATCATGCTCAACTTCTTGGGATGGATCACGTTCATGCGTGTTGATCGTTCGATCAAGACGTATCGTGATCTTGCCGTGACGAGCGCGCAGGCCGTTCCTATATTCGTGCCGTGCCTCCGGTCTCCACCCCTTGCGTCCATATCTGCGTGCTCGACCGGGACACCGGGCTCTGCCTCGGCTGCGGCCGCACCCTCGCGGAGATCGCCCGGTGGAGCGCCATGACGGAGGCGGAGCGGACCCGCATCATGGCGGAGCTTCCTGCCCGCCGGGCGGAGCGATCGCCGCGACCGGATGAGAGGTCTTGACCATGGCCGGAACGGGTCTCGCCATCATCCTCGTCGGCCTCGCGGCGCTGGTCTTCTTTCACGCCGAGGGCGACGTCGCCGGCCTGCCGGCGGATCAATTCGCGTCGCTGGTCGCGCTCGGCGCCCTCGTCCTGATGATCTCGAGCTGGGTCGTCCAGGAGTTCCGCGGCCATTGGATGCGCGGCCTGCAGGCCGTCCTGTTCTGGACCGTGCTGGCGATCGGCCTCGTCGGGCTCTACAGCTATCGCGGCGAGTTGCACGAGGTGGCGAGCCGGCTGATCGGTGAGATCGCGCCCGGCGAGCCGGTGGTCGGCAGCGGCGGCGAGGTCAGCGTGACCCGCCGGATGGGCGGCACCTTCGTGGTCGCCGGCCGCGCCAACGATCGCGATCTCCGCTTCATCTTCGACACCGGCGCCAGCGCGGTCGTCCTCACCGCCGAGGGCGCCAAGGCGATCGGCTTCGATCCGGCGGCCCTCAACTACGTGGTGCCGGTCTCGACGGCGAACGGGCGCACCTTGGCCGCCCCCGTGACGCTCGAGACGCTGACGGTCGGCTCCATCACCGAGCGGCGCGTGCGCGCCCTCGTCGCCCGGCCGGGCGTTCTCAGCGAGAACCTCCTCGGCATGACCTTCCTCGAGCGTCTCGCCTCCTACGAGGTGCGCGGCAACCGCCTGATCCTGCGCGGCCGCGGCGCCTGAGCGCTCGCGGCAGGTCTGGAACGAGGCTCCCTCCTGCCCCGTTCTGTTTCTCAGGAGGGCGAGCCCATGCATGAAGCCAGGATCGGCGACCGCGCCAGCGTCGAGCGCCTCTACCCGCGCGAGGACTTCGAGCGCGATGCCGGCGAGAACGCGCGCGCCGATGCGAGGGTGCACCGGGGCCTCCTGATCGTCTCACCCGTCAATGCTGAAGGGAGGTTCGCGGCCGAGCGGGCGTCCCGTCATGTCGGCGAAGACGACCCCGAGGGGGACACCGTCTTCCTCGCGCCGTTCCTCGCCGAGATGTCGGGGCCTCTGCAGTCGGGCAGCGCTTACGGCGACGTCGTCGAGACGGACGCCCCCGCAGCGGCTGCGACGCGCAGGGCGGACGAGTACCGCGCTTTCGTCGACCGGATCATCGCCGCCGCCAAGGCCGCGGACTTCAAGTCACCGATCGGTCGCGATGAAGCGCGGCTGCGCGGCTTCCACGGGGGCTAGCCCGTCTTGCCGCGCTCGTCCGCTGCGGAACGATCGGGTGCAAACCCGTAAAAAGACGGTGATACGGAGTTGCCGAAGCTCTGGGATACC
>DASQLE010000123.1:0-4907 GCA_035630175.1 Beijerinckiaceae bacterium | reverse complement strand
AGCCGAGCCGTCCCGTCTCGGTCTCGATCGCGGTGGCGCGGCCGGGCGAGAGAACGGCTTTCGCGAGCCCGACCAGCATGTTGGACGAGTAGAGTTCCTGGAACCGGCGCATCCAGGCCGGTACCGGCACCACCATCTGCTCCGGCGGGAGCGGTGGAGCGATCTTCGGGTTCAGGAGCGCCCAGCCGATCACGTAGACGAGGTAGAGCAGCGCCAGGAAGAAGCCGGGAAACATCGTCGCCGCATACAGCTTCACGACGGACTGCCCGGCGACCGCAGCGTAGACGATGATCATCACCGAGGGCGGAATCAGGATGCCGAGCGTGCCGCCCGCGGTGATGACGCCCGCCGACAACTTGGTGTCGTATCCGGCGCGCAGCATCGGCTGGAAGGCGACGACGCCCATCAGCACGACGACGGCGCCCACGAGTCCGGTCGCCATGCCCCAGAACGCGCAGACGACGAGCGTCGCGACGGCGAGCGACGCCGGCACCCTGCGGAACGACAGCTGCACCGCGTGGAACATCTTGTCCACGAGGGCGCCGCGCTCCATCACGTAGCCCATGAGGACGAAGAGCGGGATGGCGATCAGGACCTCGTTGGTCATCGCGCCATAGGTGCGCTGGACCATCAGATCGAAGACACGGTTGTCGAACCAATATTGGCCCGGGACGTAGAAGGCGTAGAAGCCGAAGAACACGCCGAGGCCCATGAGCGTGAACGCGGTCGGGAAGCCCATCATGATCGTGATGACGATGAGCCCAAGCATCGTCAGGCCGAGCGCCGGATCGCTCATGTCTGCAGGTCCCCCGCCATGCCGCGCTGCCGCGCCGTTTCCTCGATCTTGTTCGCGCCCTCGATGGCCCTGCGGCGCGTTTCCTCGTCGACATGCTCACTTTGCGCGAGTTGCTCCTTGAGAACGTCCATCTCCTGGACGTCGTGCAACCGGCTCGGCCATTGGCCGGTGCGCAGGCAGATGACGCAGCGCACGATCTCGGCGAGGCCCTGCAGGATGATCAGCGTGCCGGCAATCGGGATGACCGTCTTGAACGGATAGATCGGCGGGCCTTCGGCCATGACGCTCGAATGCTCGCCGATGCGCCAGGAGATCTCGGCAAAATGGTAGCCGGCGTAGAGCAGCGCCGCGATCCCGGGCAGGAAGAAGACGATGTAGAGGATGAGGTCGAGGGCGGCCTGCGTCCTCGGTCGCATCGAGCCGTAGAGGAAGTCGCCGCGCACATGGGCGTTCTGCGCCAAGGCGTAAGCCCCGGCCAGCATGAACGTCGTCCCATAGAGCATGTTGTTGGCATCGTAGATCCATGCCGTCGGCTCGTTCAGGGCGTAGCGCTTGAAGACCTCAACGCACACCTGGGCCGTCAGCAGCATGATGAGCCAGGCCGCAGCCTTGCCCATCCAGGTGCTGATGGCGTCGATGGTGTGTAAGAATCGCTGAACGTTCATGTGGCCACAACCCGATGGGTCTCGACGACCGAGGCACCATCCGGCACAGGCCGGATGGTGCCTCGGTAACGGTGCCGGGTCAGAGCTTCTTGGCCGCGGCGTTCTTGCCGAAATAATGCTCGAACGCCATGCGGCGGTTGGTGATGGTGTCCTGCTCCCAGCGCGTCGTGCGCTCGGCGAAGGCGATCTGCGACTGCATGATCTCCTTGAACAGCGGATTCTCCGCGGCCCGCTTCTTCACGACCTCGTCGTAGACCTCGAGCTGCCGCTGCAAGATGGCGTCCGGCGTCTTGTAGAAGCGGACGTTGTCCTTGCCTTGCATCTCGACATAGTCCTTCGAGTAGCGGTCGATCGCCTTCCACGACATGTCCGCGCTGGCCGCCTCGACCGCGTTGGCGATGACGGCCCGCATCTTCTCGGGCAGCCCGTCGTAGTTCGCCTTGTTGAACAGGATCTCGAACTGCTCGGCGTTCTGGTGGAAGCTCTGCAGCATGCACACCTTGGAGACGTCGGCGAAGCCGAGGAGGCGGTCGGACGAGGCGTTGTTGAACTCGGCGGCGTCGAGTAGGCCGCGGTCCATGGCGGCGACGATCTCGCCGCCGGGCAGGGCGTTGACGGCGAGCCCCATGGCCTGAAACACGTCGATCGAGATGCCGACGGTGCGGAATTTCAGGCCCTTGAGGTCTTCCGCCTTGGCGATCGGCTTCTTGAACCAGCCGAGCGGCTGGCTCGGCATGGGTCCGTACATGAACGACCTGACGTTGGCGCCGATCGACGAATAGATCTTGTCGAGCAGCTCCTTGCCGCCGCCGTATTTGTGCCAGGCGAGCAGCATGTTGGCGTCCATGGCCCAGCCGGGGCCGGAACCCCACAGGGCGAGGGCCTGCTGCTTGCCGTAATGGTAGACGCACACGCCGTGGCCGCCGTCGAGGGTGCCCGACGAGACCGCGTCGAGAAGACCGAAAGCCGGCACCACGGCGCCCGCCGGCAGCACTTCGATGCGCAGCTCGCCGCCGGTCATGTCATTGACCTTCTTGGCGAAATCGTTCGCGTATTCGTGAAAGATGTCCTTCGACGGCCAGGTGCTCTGCCAGCGCATGTTGACTGGGCCCTGCGCCTTGACCACGCTCGGCGCGGCGACCGCGGCGCCCGCCACGGCGGCTCCGCTCAGGAACTTGCGGCGCGAGGTTACGTCGCCCGCGTTCTTGGCCTTCGTCATTCGGTTCCTCCCAAGAAATATTGCGCGGGCCCGTTCGCCCGCGTCCAAGACCGCTGTAGGTAACGACGTTTACGGGGCGGAATTCAAGAGGCGTCATTGAAAGTTCCTGTTCCCCTTTGGTTTAAGGCATCAATTATCGGTGTATGAGCTGCCGGGGGAGCGCCATGCTTCCGCCACGGCACGGGTTGATTGCCGGGCGCTTCCGGCTATTCACCCCGATCGCGATGCGTTTTGGTCGATTCGACCGAGACGCGTGAATGCGATCGGTCCCAAGGAGTTGAGCATGATGGTCTCCGAAAAGGGGTGCCCGCTTTTCGGCATCATGCCCTCAAGCCGGACGGGGCGGAGAACCCAATGATCATTCTCAGCGCGGCGACGCTGGCCGCGGGGCTCATCGTGCTTGCGGTGAGCGTCTATGGGGGCGAGGTCCCGGTTTTTCTGCCGGTCATCACCTTCGCGACGGCGGCGATCGTCTACCTCGCGCGGCGCATCCCCCGCTTCCTACGCGTGCTCGTCGGCATGCTGGCGGCGGCCCACATGCTGCTGCTCGCCATCCTGCTCGTCGCCGCCTCCGGCCTCGTGCCGGAGGCGCTCGCCGGCTACGTGCCGCCCGTCTCCACTCCGATCGGCGCCAGCGCCTTCGCGGCCCTCATCTACGGGCTCTCCTTCGTGCCGGTCATCCGCACCATCATGGCGATCGCCGACCGCTATTTCGAGTCGCGCGCCGACAGCCTGATACGCGTTCCCCTGTTCGGCACGGTGCGCGCCACCGAAGGCGGCATCGGCACCATGTTCCTGGCCGTGCTGATCGGCATCAATCTCGCCCAGGTGGCGCTCGCGGTGCGCCTCAACTTCTTCTCGCGCGACCTCTTCAACTCTTTCCAGGACAAGAACGCCGACGCCTTCTGGTACCAGCTCCTGTGGATCTTCGTGCCGCTTGCCACCGTGCACGTGGCCGTCGCCCTGACGGAGGTTTACCTCGCCTATGTCCTGCGCATCCGCTGGCGCGCCTTCCTCAACGAGGTCTATGTCGGCGAGTGGCTCGGCGGCGGTACCCATTACCGCCTGCAGCTCTCGCACGCGGAAGCCGACAACCCGGACCAGCGCATCGCCGAGGATCTCCGCAAATACGTGGAAACCACCTACTCGCTTTCGCTCAGCCTGCTGACGCAATCAGCGACGCTCGTGTCCTTCGTCGCCATCCTGTGGACGATCTCGCGCGACTTCACCTTCCCGGGCACCGACACGGTCGTGCCGGGGCTGCTCGTCTGGTTCGTGATCGCCTATGCGGTGCTCGGCACGTGGCTGACGCACCTGATCGGCCGGCCGCTGATCCGGCTCAACTTCCAGCAGGAGCGCTTCGAGGCGGATTACCGCTTCTCGCTGGCGCGGCTGCGCGAATATACCGAGCAGATCGCCCTGCTCGAAGGCGAGCCGGCCGAGCGCGAGCGCCTCGCCGGCCGCTTCGCCAACATCATCGGCAACTACATGGCGATCGTCCGCCGCTACCTGAAGCTGCAGACCTTCACGCTCAGCTATTTCCAGGCCAACGTGGTCGTGCCCTACCTTATCACGGCGCCATATTTCTTCGCCGGCCGCATCACCCTGGGCCACATGCAGCAGACCGTCGGCGCCTTCGGCCGCGTCGAATCGGCCCTGACCTTCTTCATCTCGGCCTACACAACCCTCGCCGACTACAAGGCAGTGATCGACCGCCTAACCACCTTCGAGGCGGCCATCGCCAGCGTGCGCAAGGGCGGCGCCGCCGGCGGGCGGGTGGCGCTCGCCGAGGGATCGGGCGCCGAGCTCCGCCTCGACGACGTCGACGTGCATCTCCCCGACGGGCGCCAGCTGCTGCGCGCCGACGGCATGACGCTCCGGCCCGGCGAGAGCACCCTGCTGACCGGCCCGTCCGGCTCCGGCAAATCGACTTTGTTCCGCGCCATCGCCGGCATCTGGCCGTTCGGGCGCGGCGACATCACTGTCCCGCACGGGGCCAGCATGATGCTGCTGCCGCAACGGCCCTACATCCCGATCGGCACCCTGCGCGGCGCCGTCACCTATCCTGGCATGGAGGGCGCCTACCCGGATGCAGCGCTGGCGGAGGCCCTCAAGGCCGTCCGCCTCCCGCATCTCGTCGACCAGCTTGACCGCGAGGACAATTGGGGCCAGCGCCTATCGGGCGGCGAGCAGCAGCGCCTCGCCATCGCCCGCGCGCTCCTGTCGC
>DASQLE010000122.1:0-2314 GCA_035630175.1 Beijerinckiaceae bacterium | reverse complement strand
AGCGCGCGGTCGAGCAGCTTTCCGGCCGGCCCGACGAACGGTCGGCCCTGCACGTCCTCCTGGTCGCCCGGCTGCTCGCCGACGAACGCGACGCGGGCGCCTGCCAAGCCCTCGCCGACGACCGCCTGCGTGGCGCCGGGCACGAGCGGCTCGGAGCCCTTGATGATCGCGTTGAGAGCGTCGAGCGACTTCGGCTCGCGGTCCCACATCGCCTCGATGGCCGCGTTCGGCCTGCGCTTGGCCGGCATGGTCGCCTCCTTCTCGATCATGGATTCGACGCGCGAGCCGGCGCCTTGAACGAGGTCCTTGATGACCGCCGTCTCCGGCAGGTTGCGCCAATATTTCTGCGGCATGTGCTGGCGCATCAGCTTCGGGTTGACCCGCGCGGGGTTGAAGGTGCTCTCGTAATAATCCTGCCAGCCGGCCTCGAAGGCGTCGGCATCCGGCGCGTCGCCGCGCGTTCCCGGCGGACCGAAGGTCAAGGTCTCGCGGTCCCAATGCGCCGAGCCCACCGGCGTCAGGATCGACCAGGACAGCGCCCCGAAGCGCTCGACGAAGAACGGCGCCGCCGCTTGCAGGATGAAGTGCTCCGGCTCGAACCAGGCGACGAAGCGTTCGCCGTTCTCCGTCTCCAACCGCCGGAAGCGCAGAAAGGCATGCATCTTATGAATGTCGCGGCGCACGCCTTTGCGCATCCGCCAGAGGCGATGCACGAGCGGGTCGCTGGCGATCTCCAGGAGATCGCGCTCACCATGCAGAACGCGCCAGATGAGCGCATAGAGAAGCGCGTAGCGCTCCGGGTCGCGATGCGGCACGACCTCGGCGATCCATTCGTGCGCGGCGCGCGGCAGGGATAAGGGTGCACCCTCCCTCTCCCGGAGGGAGAGGGGCAGGGGTGAGGGGTGCGCCCTCTCCGCATAAGGCTCACCCCTCACCCCGCTCGCTGCCGCGAGTCGGCCCTCTCCCTCCGGGAGGCGATGCGCGCCGAATAGGCCTGGTTCGTCGAGCGTGCTCCAGCTGACCGCCTCGGGCGGAACCTCGTTGGCGACCAGGGCGCGAGTCGCGTGGCGAAAGCCGTCGAGATCGGCGCCCTCGCGCAAGGTGATCCGGTGCGCGCTCACGCGAACAGGCTCAATTGCTCGGGCTCGACGAGCCGCGTGCGCAGATCGGACCGGTCGATCAGCCGCGTCGGCCGGTGATCCGCGGTGATGATGAACGGGCGCGCCCGCTTGAGCGCGCCCGTCAGGCGGGCGATGTCGGCGAGGCGCAAGGCCGTATGCCGGCGCGCGGCGATGATCTTGTCGACGGCGCGGGTGCCGAGCCCCGGCACCCGCAGCAGCATCTCGCGCGCGGCCGCGTTCACATCAACGGGGAAACGATGGCGGTTCTTCAGCGCCCAGGCGCTTTTTGGATCGAGGTTGAGGTCGAGCATGCCGTTCTCGCCGCCGGCGGCGATCTCGTCGACCGCGAAGCCGTAATGGCGCAGGAGCCAGTCGGCTTGGTAGAGCCGGTTCTCCCGCTGCAGGGGCGGCGACTTCGACGGCAGCACCCGGCTGGCGTCGGGGATCGGGCTGAAGGCCGAGTAATACACGCGGCGAAGCCCATAATGCTGATACAGCGAAGCGCTGGTCTGCAGCACCGCCTCGTCGTTGGCGTCGTCGGCGCCGACGATCATCTGCGTGCTCTGCCCCGCGGGCGCAAACTTGCGGCCGTCCTCCTTGGCTTCCTCGATCCGTTCGCTCATCTGTCCCATGGCGGAGCGGATCGACGCCCCCTGCTTCTCCGGCGCCAGCGCCTGCAAGCCGCGTTCCGTCGGCAGCTCCAGATTAATTGATAGGCGATCCGCCCACAGGCCCGCCTGCTCGATCAGCCACGGGCTCGCCTCGGGAATGGTCTTGAGGTGGATGTAACCGCGAAAGCCGTGCTCGCGGCGGAGCGTCCGCGCGACCGCGATGAGCTGCTCCATGGTGTCGTCCGGCGAGCGGATGATGCCGGAGGACAGGAACAGGCCTTCGATGTAGTTGCGCTTGTAAAATTCCAGCGTGAGGGTCACGACCTCCTTCACCGCGAAGCGCGCCCGCTCGACGTTCGAGGAGCGCCGGTTCACGCAATAAGCGCAATCGAACAGGCAATAATTCGTCAAAAGGATTTTCAGCAGCGACACGCAGCGCCCGTCCGGCGTGTAGGCGTGGCAAATGCCGTTCGAGGTCGAGCCGAGCCCCTCGGTGCCGCCGCCGCGCTTCGGCGCGCCGGAGGAGGCGCAGGACGCGTCGTATTTGGCCGCATCGGCGAGAATGCGGAGCTTGCGGGCGAG
>DASQLE010000121.1:0-2244 GCA_035630175.1 Beijerinckiaceae bacterium | reverse complement strand
CTTGAGATGCAGGAACACGCCGCCGAGACCGACGGCGGCCCGATCCATGAACACGAACTCGCGCGGCACGGTGACCGGCCCCTTCTCCTTCAACGCCTTGTGGACTTGGAACGCCTGCCGGCGGCCGTATTCGGACGGCTTGACGCCGTCGGCGATGGTGCGCACCCGGTCCTCCAGGAGCGGTCCGTAAATAAACCGCGCCCAGATGTTGAGGATGTCGATCAGCTCGCGGCTCAGCCGCTTGAACCCCCACACCTCGTAGGCGTGGACGATGCGCTCCTCGTCGCCGTGCAGCAGCCCCTGGTAGAGGTCCATGACGCCGCCGACGAAGCTCGGCGGGAAGATGCGGATGCAGCCGTAATCGAGAAGGTTGATCCCCCGCGCTTCTCCGTCCTCGGAGAAGACCGTGTAGTTGCCGAGATGCGGGTCGCCGTGGATGACGGCGACATGGCTGAACGGGTGCCACCAGGCCTTGAACATGGCGACGGCGAGACGATTGCGGATTGCGGGCGCCGCGTCCGTGAATGTCAGGATCTTCTCGCCGTCGAGCCAGCCGAGGGTGAGGAGCCGGCGCGTCGACAGCTCCAGGCGCAGCGACGGCACGCGCACCTCCGGCACGTCGGCGAGGGCGCCGGCATAAAGGCGGACGTGCTTGGCTTCGCGCTCGTAATCGAGCTCCTCGCGCACCCGCGCGCCGATCTCCTTGGCGATCTCGCGCGTGTCGATGGCCGGATCCATGCGCCGGTGGATGGCGAACACCATCTCGAGCTGGCGCAGGTCCGCCTCGACGGCCGATTGCATATCCGGGTATTGCAGCTTGCAGGCGAGAGCCGAGCCGTCGAGGCCAGCGGCGCGATGCACCTGGCCGAGAGAGGCGGCGGCGGCGGGCTTCAGGTCGAAGGAGCCGAAGCGGCTCTGCCAGTCGAGCCCGAGCTCGGCCATCATGCGCCGCTTGACGAAGGCGGCCCCCATGGGCGGCGCCTCCGATTGCAGCTTCTGCAATTCGGCGGCGTATTCCGGGGGCACAAGATCGGGGATGGTGGCGAGGAGCTGCGCCACCTTCATGATCGGACCCTTCAGGCCGCCGAGCACCTGCGCCAGGGCGGCCGCGTTGCCGGCCTCCTGCCCTTCGAAGCCGAACAAGCGCGAGCCGGCGATGCGCGCGGCGACGCCGCCGACATTGGCGCCGACGCGCGCATAGCGCGCGGCGCGGGCGGAGAAGCGGTTGGCTTCGCGGTCGTCGTCGGACATGGGTGGGGAGCTTGGGCCGGGTCCCACCCGAAGTGGGGTGTCAGGCAGGCTTTGTCGAGGCGCTCAGGGCTTTGGCCAGTTGTCGCGGATCCAGCGCGTCAGGCCATCCTCATCGATCTGGCTGGCGGCAAGAGCCCCCAAACTGCCTCTCATGAACGGCTTTGACCTGCTCCCCGTTGGTCCGTGGCAGGCGACTTCAACCTGTCGCCGTTCTCCTGGAAGCTGAACCGGCTCCTCCTCACGGGTGGACTTCGGCGGCACCTGACCTGGAGCGTTTCCTGGCCGGCCCACCGCGGGATGCCGTTCGTCCTCCTCGACAACGTCCTGTCGACGCCCGGCTTCGGCACGGTTACGGCGCGCACGGGTCCGCGCCTCGGCTCGGACCAGCGGCCGATGATCGCCGACCTCGCGCTCGTCAGGCCGTAGCCCCTTCCATCCCCTCCAGCTCGCCGATGAGACCCTCGATCATCGACAGGCCGATCTGCCAGAAGGCCGGGTCGCGGGCGTCGAGGCCGAACGGGGCGAGCAGCTCGGAATAGTGCTTGGTGCCGCCGGCCGCGAGCAGGGCGAAGTAGCGCTCGACGAAGCCGTCATCCGCCTTCTCGTAGACGCCGTAGAGCGAATTCACGAGGCAGTCGCCGAACGCATAGGCGTAGACGTAGAAGGGCGAGTGGATGAAGTGCGGGATGTAGGCCCAGAAATTCTCATAGCCCTGGCCGAGGCGGATCGACGGCCCGAGGCTCTCGTCCTGTACGGACATCCACAGCTCACATAGCTTGTCGGCGGTCAATTCGCCGGTGCGGCGCTCGAGGTGCACCTTGCGCTCGTAGGAGTAGAACGCGATCTGGCGCACGACCGTGTTGATCATGTCCTCGACCTTGGCGGCCAGCATGGCCTTACGCTGGATCGGGTCGCGGGTGCCCTCGAGGAGGCGGCGGAAGGTCAGCATCTCGCCGAACACGCTCGCCGTCTCGGCGAGGGTCAGGGGGGTCG
>DASQLE010000120.1:0-12087 GCA_035630175.1 Beijerinckiaceae bacterium | reverse complement strand
CTGCAAGGGAAAGCAGTTGTCCGGGCACTTCGTCTCCTGCAGGCACAGCACATCCGGCTGCACGTCGGCGAGGAAGCGCCGCACTTGCTCGATGCGAAGGCGGACCGAGTTGATGTTCCAGGTCGTGACGGTGAGCCGCATCAAGGGAAATCTTAGCGAGAAATGAGCGGCGGCGCCGCGGATGGCCGTCCCCCGCCGGAGCGGCACAGCCGCGGAGCGGAAGGGGAGCCCCGCCGCGCTGCTGGGTTCCCTTCCCGGCCTAGCCGGCCGCTGGGTAATGACTATTGGCGGTCGTTGAGGATGCGCTGGTAGTCGATGGTGAAGAGCTTCTGGTCGACGCGCGCGTTGCGCTCCAGATTGGCGAGGGAGACCATCGTCTGAAAGCCCTGCGGATCGAGAATGCGCCAGCGCGTCAGGTCGTTCACGTCCTTGTCGAAATAAAGCGTGATCTTGGAGGTGCCGCCGAGCGTCGATTTGTCCTCGAGCGCGATTCGGACCGCATCGTTCTCGGGCGCCACCTCGGTGATCTTCAGGTCGCGGCCGAGCTCGATACGCTCGCGCAGCAGGAATTTCAGGGGCGTCTGGCCGATGCTGTAGAGGTCCTGGGTGGCGAGCTTGCGGTCGCGCACCGCTACCGACGAGCCGTCGGCGATCACCTCCAGGGTGGCGGGGGCGTCGTATTCGAAGCGGATCTTGCCCGGGCGCTGCAGATAGATCTTGCCGCTCAGCTTGCGGCCGTCGCCACCGACCTGGACGAAATCGCCGACGAGCGACGTGATGGCGTTGAAATAGGCGTTGGCGCGCTCGACAATCTGCTTCTCGCCGAGGGGGGCAGCCGGAGCCGGAGCGGCGGCCGGCGTCGCCGCCGTCGCGACCGGCCGCATCCCTGACGGCGGAGCAGCCGCCGGAGCGGCGGTCTTGGCCGAGCCTTGTCCCCCCAAGGCCTGCGTGGTCGCCGGGTCTTCCATGACGGCGGCTGGCCGTTTCGGGGCAGGGGCAGGCTTGGCCGCGGGTTGAGCGGGCGCGGCTGCCGGCGCCCGGGGAGGCGCCGAAGGCGCCGGATTGCGGTTGAACAGGAAGTCGAAGGGGTTCTGAGCCGCGACGGGAGCGGCGGAGCCCACGGCGAGAACGATGCCGACGGCGAGGGGGGCGAGGGTTCGGCGGGGCATCATCGCGGGTGACTTTCGGATGGTCGTTCGGATCATCGTTTGGATCATGGGGAGCAGCGGCTACGGGGCGGCTATGGCGATTCGATGACGGCGCCGCGGAAGAGCCGGCGACCCTAATCCTCCTCGCCGGCGGTTTCGAGCAGGATCTCGCGCTTGCCGGCGTGGTTGGCCGGCCCGACGATCCCTTCCTTCTCCATGCGCTCCATGAGCGAAGCGGCGCGGTTGTAGCCGATCTGCAGACGGCGCTGGATATAGGAGGTCGAGGCCTTCTTGTCGCGGAGCACGACCGCCACCGCCTGGTCGTAGAGGTCGCCCGAGCCGGAACCGAACTCGCCCTGGTCGAAGACCGGCGTGTCGCCGCCGGCGGCAGCGCCCTCCTCGCCCTCTTCGGATGTGACCGCCTCGAGATAGGACGGGCGCCCCTGCGTCTTGAGATGGGCGACGACCTTCTCGACCTCGCCGTCCGACACGAACGGGCCGTGCACGCGGGTAATGCGGCCGCCGCCGGCCATGTAGAGCATGTCGCCCTGGCCGAGGAGCTGCTCGGCGCCCATTTCGCCGAGGATGGTGCGCGAATCGATCTTGGAGGTGACCTGGAAGGAGATGCGGGTCGGGAAGTTGGCTTTGATGGTGCCGGTGATCACGTCGACCGACGGGCGCTGCGTCGCGAGGATGACGTGGATGCCGGCGGCGCGGGCCATCTGGGCGAGGCGCTGGATGGCGCCCTCGATGTCCTTGCCGGCGACCATCATGAGGTCGGCCATCTCGTCGACGATGACGACGATGTAGGGCAAGGGCTCGAGGTCCATGACCTCGTCCTCGTAGATCGGCTCGCCGGTCTCGCGGTTGAAGCCGGTCTGCACGGTGCGGGTGATGATCTCGCCCTTCTCGTCGGCCTCGGCGACGCGCGTGTTGAAGCCGTCGATGTTCCGCACGCCGACCTTCGACATCTTCTTGTAGCGCTCCTCCATCTCGCGCACGGCCCATTTCAGGGCGACGACCGCCTTCTTGGGGTCGGTGACGACCGGCGTCAGGAGGTGCGGGATGCCGTCGTAGACCGACAGCTCGAGCATCTTGGGATCGACCATGATCAGGCGGCATTCCGCCGGCGAGTGCCGGTAAAGCAGCGACAGGATCATGGTGTTGATGGCGACCGATTTGCCGGAGCCGGTGGTGCCGGCGACAAGCAGATGCGGCATCTTGGCGAGGTCGACGATGACCGGCTCGCCGCCGATGGTCTTGCCGAGCCCGAGCGCCAGCTTGTGCTTCGATCCTTCGAAATCCTCCGAGTCGAGGAGCTCGCGCAGGTAGACGGTCTCGCGCTTCTGGTTGGGCAGCTCGATGCCGATGGCGTTGCGGCCCTGCACGACGGCGACCCGCGCCGAGACCGCGCTCATGGAACGGGCGATGTCGTCGGCGAGCGAGATGACCCGCGACGACTTGGTGCCCGGCGCCGGCTCGAGCTCGTAGAGGGTGACGACGGGCCCCGGGCGCACGTTGAGGATCTCGCCGCGCACGCCGAAATCCTCGAGCGTGCTTTCGAGGAGCGTGGCGTTGTTCTCGAGCGCTTCCGTCGAGACCGCCGGCGCAGCCGACTTCTTGGGCTCGGTCAAAAGGGTGAGCTCGGGCAGGCAGTATTCTTCTTCCTCTTCGTCGCCTTCGTCCTCCTCTTCGTCGGCCCGATGCACGATCCGCTTGGGCTTCGGCGCCGCCGCCGGCGCGACGCGCACCGAGCGGGCCTTCGGAGCCTCCTCCTCATCGTGCTCGGCTTCCAACTCCTCCGTCGGCTCCTCGAACGAGGGCTCCCGGCGCACGGGCCGGGCGCGGCTGGCGCGGGCGCGGACGGGCGCGAGATCCTCGTCGCGCGCGGCGTGCCGCGCCTCGCGGCGGCGTTGCAGAGCCGCCTTCACGCTCATGAAGGCATGGGCGATGCCGCCGAGGAGCACCATTCCCCAGCCGGGCTCCTCGTCGCGCGGCGCGTCGTCGGCCTCGTCCTCCTCCTGGTCCTCTTCCGTTTCCTCGACCTCGTCCTCCGCCGGGGGCGTTCCGTTCGCCTCGTCGGCGCCGAAGGCGCAGGCGGCCGTGAGCGAGAGGATGGCGACGCCGGCGCAGACGAAGCCGATCACGGCGGTGCTCGGCGCGCTTGCGAGGCCGGTGACCGCTCGCAAAGCGCCGAGGAGCGCATCGCCGACGACGCCGCCGAGCCCGGTCGGCAGGGGCCAGCGCGCGGTCGGCGGCAAGGCGCTGGCGACCGCGGTGGCGGCCCCGGAGCCGACGATCCAGAGCGCCAGGCGCAATTGCAGCCGCTCCAGCCGGCGTGCCCGCATCAGGCGCCAGCCCCACACGGCGACCGGCAGCAGGATCGCGATGACGCCGAGGCCGAAGATCTGCATGGAGAGGTCGGCGAAGACCGCGCCCGGATAGCGCAAGGCGTTGCGCACGGGCCCCTTGATGGCGTGGTTGAAGCTCGGGTCGTTGACCGACCAGGTGGCGAGCGCGGCCGCCGCCGCCGCCGCTCCGATCACGAGGCCGAGGCCGACGAGCTCGACGGCCCGCCGCCGCGCGAACTCGCGCAGCACGTCGGACACGGCATCGGCGGGCGGCGGCGAACGGCGGATCGTGCGCATGCGGAACGGGCCCCGAGGGGCAGCCATGGGCTCCCGCTCGAACGCTACGGCGGCCGGGTTAAGGGCCGCTTAACCCTTGGATCGCGATGCGTTTCGATCGCATCGCTCACGACGCACGAAGGTGCATGCCCTGACGATGCGCGCCCTCAGGCGGCGCGCATCTCGGCCAGGAAGTCCTGCAGCTCGCGACCGAGCTCGGCCGAATGGTGGCCGAGCTCGATGGCTGCGTCGAGGACCCGGCTCGCGGCCTCGCCGGACTCGCCGGCGGCGCCGCGCACGGCATTGATGCGGCCGCTGACCTGCTCGGTCCCCTGCGCCGCGCCTTGCACGTTGCGGGCGATCTCCTGCGTCGCCGCGCCCTGATCCTCCATGGCGGCGGCGACGGCGGACGCCGTCCCGTTCATTTGGGCGATGACCGCGTCGACCTCGCGGATGGCGGCGACGGCCTGCAGGGTGGCGGCCTGCACATGCTCGACCTGGGCGGCGATCTCGTCGGTCGCGCTCGTCGTCTGGTTGGCGAGCGCCTTCACCTCGCTGGCGACGACCGCAAAGCCCCGGCCGGCCTCGCCGGCGCGGGCCGCCTCGATGGTGGCGTTGAGGGCGAGGAGGTTGGTCTGCGAGGCGACGCCGCTGATGAGCGCGACCACGTTGCCGATCTTCTGGGCGTTGTCGGCCAGGCCGGCGATGATGGCGGTCGTGCGCTGCACGTTCTCGACCGCCTTCGTCGCGGTGGAGGAGGACTCAACCATCTGCCGCGTGATCTCGCGGATCGAGCTGGCGAGCTCCTCGGTTGCCGTTGCGACCGTTCGCACGTTGCTCGACGTCTCGTCGGCGGCTCCCGCCACCGACACAGCCTGCTCTGTCGTCTGCGCGGCGCTCTCCGACAGGAGCATGGCGGTTTGCTCCATGCCTTGCGCCGATTCCGAGAGGCGTCGCGTGAGCGTCTCGACAGACGCCTCGAACCGGCCGCTGATCTCCTGCAGCGTCTGGGCGCGCGCCATCTTGGCTTCGGTGTCGCGCGCCGACGCCGCATCGGCGTCGCGCTTCTCGATGAGGGCGGTCTTGAACACCTGGACCGCCTCCGCAATGGCGCCGATCTCGGTGCCGCCGCCTTGCGCCGGAACGCTCGCCGACAGGTCGCCCGCGGCGAGCGCCCGCATGGGGACGATCACGGAGGTGATGCCGCGCGAGATGCTGCGCGTGATGCTCAGCGCGGCGACGATGCTGGCGAGCGCGGCCGCGGCCATGATCAGCATGACGAGCTTGAGGCTCGTCGCGGCGGCGCCGTCGGCGCGCTCGCTCGCCGCGCCGGCGGCTAGGTTCTTGAGGGCGACGATCTCGTCCGTCGCGGCGACGGCGCTCTCGATCAGCGGCGCCGCCTTCTGGTTGTAGAATGCGCCGGCGCCCTCCTTGGCGTATTGCCGCGACAGCGTGAAGATCTCCTTGAGAGCTGCCGTGTAGTTCTGCCAATGGCCGTCGAAGCGCTCGTAGAGCGCTTGCTCTTCCGGCGATGAGAGCCGCCGCGCGTGCTCGCCTCGGGATGCATTGACGTCCTGCACGGCGACGGCATGGCGCATCTCGGCGGCCGTCATGCCGTCCTCGTCGGTGGCCAGGATGTGCTGGAACACGGCCGTGCGCACCTCGCCGGCTCCCGTCTTGAGCGCCATCGCCCAATGCACGCCCGGCAGGGCATTGCCCTGCACCTCCTGCATCAGGCCGGCGACCGTGCGAACGCTGTGCAGGCTGAACAGGCCAAATCCGACCACGGCGACGACGAAAAGGGAAAATGCAGCCATCAGCTTGGCGCGGATCGAAAGGGATCGCGGACGGGCCATAAACGCCTCCAAGGCTCGAAAAGAGCGGCGGCAGGGAGGATGGCCCGGTCCGAGTTAACGAAGCGGAAAGCGCCGCATGCTTCCGGCCGTCAAACGGAATCACGCTGCGCTGATCGGGAGGCGGCCGGCGCGAAGCTGCCGCTTTCCGGATCGCGCACCAGCAAGATTCCGGTGGCGACGCCGAAATAGGCGCCGTGCAGCGTCAGCTCTCCGGCGTCGACCCGCTCCGCCACATACGGGAACGTCATCAGGTTCTTGAGGCTCTGCTCGATGGCGGCCTGCTCGAGCCGGCCGAGATAGTCCTCGCCGCCGTCCTTCCGCCCGAGGCGTTCGGCAACGGGCGCGATCATGGTCATCCATTTGCCGATGAAGTCGCCCTTCGAGAGCGGGGCCGCGCCGTCGGCGAAAGCCTTGATGCCGCCGCACTGGGCGTGGCCGAGGATGACGATGTGCCTGACCTTCAAGGCCTGCACGGCGAATTCCAGGGCGGCGCTGGTGCCGTGGTAATCGCCATCGGGCGCATAGGGCGGCACGAGGTTGGCGACGTTGCGGACGACGAAGAGTTCGCCGGGGCTGGCGTCGAAGATGACCTCCGGCGGAACGCGCGAGTCGCAGCAGCCGATCACCATGACGTCGGGCCGCTGCCCGGACGTGGCCAAGGCCGCGAAGCGGCTTCGCTCGCGCGGGAAACGCTCGCCGAGGAAGGAACGGTATCCTGCGACGAGACGTTCGGGGAACATGTCAGGCTCCATCTCTGGCGCCGGCGGCGCCCCAATGCAGGACGACGGGCAGCGCGAGGCTCTCGCCGCTTACGATCCGGCGCACCAATCCGGCAAGCCCGCGCGGCTCGATGACGTCGGTGGTCGTGTCGAGATCGGGCAGGGACCACCAGCGCACGCCGAGCACCGGATTGTCCTCGCTCTCCGTGAGCCGGGCCGTGTCGATGCGGTCGTCGGCCAGGCGGGCGACCGCGTAGCGCTCGCGGGCGAAGCGCGGCTTGCGGAACAGGAGGAACGGCCCCTCGCAGCGGCCGACCCACGGCCCGATCGTGATGTCCCTCAAGCCGATCTCCTCCTCGAGCTCGCGCTTGAGCGCCGCGTCGTGCGTCTCGCCGGGCTCGACCCCGCCGCCGGGCAGGACCCAGACCTGGCGCAAGCCCGGCCGCGCCGGATCGACGTCGCGGGCCGCCTCGTAGGCGATCAAGAGAAGGCGGTTCTCGGGATCCAAGACGAGGGCGCGGGCGATGTCGCGGACGGGGAGGTCGCTCATGCGGCGATCTCGGCGAGCTTTGCAAGATCGACATTGGCGCCGCACAGGAGCACGCCGACCCGCTCGCCGGCGCGCGGCCGGTAGGCTCCGGACAGGAGCGCCGCGAGGGCGGCGGCGCCGCCCGGCTCGGCGGCGATGCGCCAGTCGCGCCACAACGCGCGCTGCGCCGCAACGATGGCCTCGTCGCTCACCAGGGCGACGCGGTCCACGCTGTCGCGGCACACCGCAAACACTCGCTCGCCGACATTGCGCGCGCCGAGCGAGTCGGCGGCGACCGAGTTCACCTCGACATCGACGGGCGCTCCCGCCTGAAAGGCCGCGTGCAGCGCGCGCGACCCCTGCGGCTCGACGCCGACCACCTTGACGCGGCCGGCCCACCAGGCGGCCATGCCGGCGATCAGGCCGCCGCCGCCGACCGCGACGAGCGCCGTGTCGAGATGCGGATCGTCGGCCTCCCATTCGAGCGCGACCGTGCCCTGGCCGGCCATCGTGGTCTCCGCGTCGAAGGGATGCACGCGCAGCGCTCCGGTCTCGACGACATAGCGGTCGCAGGCCTCCTGCGCATCGGCGTAGCGCGCTCCGCCGATGACGATGTCGGCGCCGTGCGCGCGGATCACGGCGATCTTCGCTGGGCTCGAGATCTCGGGAACGAAGATGCGCGCCTTCAGCCCCAGGCGTCTTGCCGCGTAGGCGACCGCCGCTCCGTGATTGCCGCCCGACGCGGCGGCGATGCCCGTCCGCGGGATCGGCTGCGACAGCAGCGTGTTGAAGGCGCCGCGCGGCTTGAACGAGCCCGCATGCTGCAGCATCTCGAGCTTGAGGCTGACGGGACCGTCATGCCCGAAGCTCCGCGCCGGCAGCTGCCAGACGGGCGTGCGCCGGACATGCGGGGCGATGCGCGCCTGCGCGGCGCGGATGTCGTCGCGCGACACCCGCGGCGGCGGCGAGGCTACGGCCGCGGCAGCCGCAAGGCCGGCCGATCGCGGCCCGGGGGTCCAGATGGCCATGGGAATGCCGTGCTCGTCCGTCTCCGGCGGATCTGGGAGGGAGCGAGCGCACTCGTGCGCCACATGCTCCGCCACCACCAGGCTGGCCAGCGCATCGGGCAGATCGTCCTTGGCGGCGCCGCGCGGCGGCATGTGGTTGACGACCGACGACGGGATGCCGGCCTCCTGCAAGAGGCGGCGCCGCGTCCGCAGCCCTGCGATCGTCGTCTTCGGCTCGAGAACGGGCGCGTCGCCGTTCATCGCCCAGAACGCCATCTCGGGATGCGCCTCGACGACACGGCCGATCAGATCGGGCCTGGAGCGCAGCAGCCGATCGATCTCGCGGATGCGCGGAAAGATCGCGTAGGCGGGCGGAGACGGCGCAAATGGCTGCGTCGCCGGGGAGCGCGACAGCGCGATCGCCGCCGTGTAGGTCTCGGCATACACGACGCTTCGGACTGAAGTCGGGAAGACCGTGCCGCGCCTTTGGCCGAGCAAGTCGCGGGCGAGCTGGTCGGCGGTTCGCCCTCCCCGTCCAGCGCGCTCCGGAAGCCCGATCGGCATGTCGACGGCGACGACCGACGGCCGCTCGGGTGCGTCGAGAACGGCCTCGATGGTCGGCTCAACGCGCACGCGCACGACGTGCGGCGCGTCGAGGTCGCGGAAGGCGACGATCCAGCCCCTTTTGCACGCGTCGACCCCGGCCACCCAGCGCGGCATGTCTCTCGATCCTCTTAGGTTGGTCTCTGACACGAAGCCCGCTACAGGTCGAGCGATCGGCTTCCAGCCGCCCGGCTTCAAGATCAACGCATGAACGTGATCGATTCCCAGGAGTTGAGCATGATCGGCATCATCCTCTAAGGCCACTCGCATGACCGACACTCGCCCGCGCCGGAGCGTGCTCTACATGCCCGGCTCAAATGCCCGCGCCATCGACAAGGCCCGCAACTTGCCGGCCGACGGCATCATCATCGACCTGGAGGACGCAGTCGCGCCCGAGACCAAGGACGTCGCGCGCGCTGAGGTTGCGGCGGCGGTCCGTAAAGGCGGCTTCGGCCGCCGCGAGGTCGTGGTCCGGGTCAACGGCCCCGACACGCCCTGGGGCGAGGACGACATCGCCGCCGCGGCCGAGGCCGGCGCCGACGCCGTGCTCGTGCCGAAGGTGTCGGATGCGGAAACGCTGACCGCGCTCGGCCACCGCTTGCGCCGCATCGGTGCGCCCGAGACCCTGCGCGTCTGGGCGATGATCGAGACGCCCCTCGCCGTGCTCCATTGCGAGCGCATCGCCGGCGTCGCCCGCGACGGCATCGCCCGGCTCGATTGCCTCGTCATGGGCACCAACGACATCGCCAAGGATACGCGTGCCCGCCAGGTGCCCGGCCGCTGGCCGATCCTGCCGCACCTCGCGGCGGCGGTCGCGGCGGCGCGCGCCCACGGCCTCGACATCCTCGACGGCGTCTACAACGCGATCGGCGACGAGACGGGACTCAAGGCCGAATGCGAGCAGGGCCGCGATCTCGGCTTCGACGGCAAGACGCTCATCCATCCGAGCCAGCTCGCAATCGCCAACGAGGTCTTCGCGCCGACGGCGGCGGAGCTTACGGAAGCGCGCGGCATCATCGCGGCCTTCGAGCGTCCTGAGAACCGGAGCCGCGGCGTTATCGCCCACGAAGGCCGCATGGTCGAGCGCATGCACGCCGACATGGCCCGGCGCACGGTGGCGCTGGCCGAGGCGATCGCGTCAAGAAATTAAACGTCATTCTCGGGTCCGCGGCGCGGGCCGAGGATGACGCCGTGCCGAGGCTATTCCGTCAGCGGGCGCGCCTCTTCCGGCAGCATGATCGGGATGCCGTCGCGGATCGGATAGACGAGCTTCGCCTGCCGGCTGATCAGTTCCTGGCGGGCGGCGTCGTATTCGAGCGGCCCCTTGGTCACCGGACAGACGAGGATCTCGAGCAGCTTCGGGTCGATGCGGGTCGCCTCGACGGGGGTCGTCTGGTCGGCCATGGCTGTCCTCTCATTGCAGGGTCGGCTCGGAATCCTCGTCGCGGGCGAGCTCGATCTCGGTGATGGCGATGAGCGCGTCCGCGCGCGTCTTCAGGTCCGCCGCCTCGAGCAGCGCCTGCTTCTCGCGTGGCCCGAACGGGCTCATCATGCACAGCGCGTTGACGAGCGCCTCGTTCGGCGCCTGCTCGATGCCGCGCCAATCGACCTTGAGATCGTTGGCCTCGACGAAATCGCGCAAGGCGCGCAGCACGCCGGGTCGGTCGACCTGGTCCTCCCCGGCGCGCGGCACGAAATCGGCCGTGAAGGGCTCGTAGCTGACCCGGCATCGCCGGTAGGGCGTCGTCGTCGGCAACTCGTCGGCGACGCGGAAGCGGGCGATGCCGATGAGCGTGACGAGGTAGCGTCCGTCACCGGTCTCGGCGAATTGCGTGATGCGGCCGGCGCCGCCGACCCCGTAGAGCTTCGGCACCGACGCGGCGCCGCTCTCCGGATCGGGCTGGATCATGCCGATCACCCGGTCCGACTTGAGCGCGTCGTCGATCATGGCGAGGTAGCGCGGCTCGAAGATGTTGAGCGGCATCTGGCCGCGCGGCAGGAGCAGCGCTCCGGACAGCGGAAACACCGGGATGACGCCGGGGCAATCCGCCGGCCCCTTGTACACCGCGTTCATGCCCATGAGCTCATGCCTTTGATTGCTTCCCCCATGAGCTCTTGCCCTTGAGGAGTTCCTGACGGCGGCCGCGCCCCCCGTCAGGAAAAGAGCACCGACGACAGCTTGCGCCGGCCGGCCAGGGTCGTCTCGTCGGTGGGGCCCCAGGCCTCGAAGAATTGGACGAGCTGCTTGCGCGCCGCCTCCTCGTTCCAGCCGCGCTCGCGCCGCACGATCTCGATGAGCGCGTCGACCGCCTCGCCGCGCTCGCCGCGGGCGTTGAGCGCCAGCGCCAGGTCGAAACGGGCCTGATGATCGCCCGGGTCGGCCGCCACGCGGGCCCGCAACGGCGCGACGTCGCCGAGCGAGGCGGCTTGCTCAACGAGCTCGATGGCGGCGCGCGCGCCGGCGATGGCCGGGTCGTTCTCCTTGCCCGCCGGCGCCATGGCGAGGAAGCGCTTGGCGCCCTCGAGATCGTCGAGATCGAGATGCAGCTTGGCGAGGGCGCCGATGGCGCCGGCATGCTCCGGCTCGTGCGCCAGCACGGCAGCGTAGAGCTCGGCCGCGCCGGTCGCATCGCCCGCTGCCGCAGCCGCGTCCGCCTCAGCGATCAGGTCCTCGACCGCGCTCGGCCCCACGGGGCCGACGAGGCGCTCGATAAAACCCTTCACCTGGCTTTCGGGAAGGGCGCCCATGAAACCGTCGACCGGCTGGCCGCGCTGGAAGGCGATCACCGCCGGGATCGACTGGATGCCGAGCTGCCCCGGGATCTGCGGGTGCTCGTCGATGTTCATCTTGACGAGCCGCACCTTGCCGCCCGCGGCTGCGACGGCCTTCTCGATCACGGGGGTGAGCTGCTTGCAGGGCCCGCACCACGGCGCCCAGAAATCGACCAGCACCGGCTGCTTCATGGATTCGGCGATCACGTCCTGGCGGAACCCGGCCGTGGTCGTGTCCTTGATCAGCGCGTCCTGCGCGGTCGGGCTTTCGGCGAGCATCGTCGTCCTCGGCTGAAACGGAAATGAAGGGGCGTGACTGGGCTCAAGATGGGGCCGCCGAGCCGTTCTGGCTAGCCTCAGGGAGCGGTTCCGGCAAGGCAAGCACCCGCGGCTCGTGCCCGGTTGCCTTCAGGAAGGCGACGAGGTCGTCGCGGGCGACGGTTGTCGTCATGGAGTTGACGAGGGGATGGAAATTGACGCGCGCGAAGGTCATCAGCGCCGCGTCGAGCACGACCGCCACCCGCCGGTCTGCGTCGTTGAGAAGCGCGAACGGCGTCACCGAGCCCGGCTCGACGCCGAGCGTCTCGCGCAGCAGCTCGGCCGAGCCGAACGACAGCCGCCCCGCGCCGATCGCCTCGTGCAGCCGCTTCAGGTCGATGGCGGTCTCGTCCCGCGCGACGACGAGGAACAGGCGACCCTTGCGGTCCTTAAGGAACAGGTTCTTGGAATGCCCGCCCGGGATCGCCGCCTTGATCGCCCGCGACTCCGCCACGGTGAAGACCGGCGCGTGCTCGGCCGTCTCGGCGGCGATGCCGAGCTTTTCGAA
>DASQLE010000119.1:0-3533 GCA_035630175.1 Beijerinckiaceae bacterium | reverse complement strand
GCTTCGTAGCCTTCCGTTACCTCTTCTGAGACGTCCCGATGCCGACGATCCGAGACAGGCTTCCGGAGGCGCGCGCTGCGGCGGGACTGATCCTCGCTGCCGCCATCGCCACGATCGCGGGGGCGCTTGCCTTCGAGCATCTGTGGGGACTCAGGCCGTGCCCCCTCTGCCTTCAGCAGCGCTGGCCCTATTACGCCGCCATGCCGGTCGCGCTGGCGACGGCACTCGCGCCGCGGGCCGGCCTGGTGCGGCTCGGGCTCGCCCTGCTGGCGCTCATCTTCCTCGCCAGCGCCGGGCTCGGCGCCTATCACGCCGGCGTCGAATGGGGCTGGTGGCAGGGGCCGAGCGACTGCGCCGGAGCCCCGGCTGCGGCGCCGGGCTCCGTCGGCGACTTCCTGAACCAGCTGGGAGCGACGCGGGTCACGAGCTGCATGGAGGCCGCCTGGCGCTTCCTCGGGCTTTCGCTGGCCGGGTGGAACGCCGTCATCTCGCTCGGTCTCGCGGCCCTCGCCGCCATCGGATCCCGACCCGGCCGAGAAGCGCGTTAGCTTGACGGGTTGGAAACGCCCTCCATGGCCCGGCGCAACTCCTCGACCAGCCGCGGCGCGTCGTAAGGCTTCGGCAGGAAGACGGCGCCTTCGGGCATGTCCCTTTGGCTTGGCCTCGTCTTGCCGGAGATCACGAGGACGCCGACCTCCGGCCACCCTTGCGCGACGAGGCGAGCGAACTCGAAGCCGTTCATCGAACCGGGCATGTCGACGTCGGTGAGCACCGCACGCACGTCGTCGCGCCGCCTCAGGACCTCGAAAGCCTCGTCGGCGTCGTTGGCGTCGATTACGCGAAAGCCCGCCTCGTGCAGGATGTCGAGGTTGGTCATGCGCACGAGCGGCTCGTCCTCGACGATGAGGATCACCGGACTGCCGGGAGGATTGGGACGCGTCATCCCGAGGAGAACGGCCTCGCTTACCCGGAGTTCCGGGCCGCAACGCCAAGCTGCATCAAAGTTTGACGGAATACGGGGTTACGGCTCGAGCTCGGTATCCCAGTAGAGATAATCCATCCAGCTCTCGTGCAGGTAGTTCGGCGGGAACAGGCGGCCGTTCCGGTGCAGGTCGTGCAGAGTCGGCGCGAAGGGCGGCTGCCGCGGCCACATCTCGACCTGGCGGGCGAGGCGGTCGCCCTTGCGCAGGTTGCAGGGGGAGCAGGCGGTGACGACGTTCTCCCAGGTGGTGTGCCCGCCCTTGGAGCGCGGAATGAGGTGGTCGAAGGTCAGATCCTCCCGGTCGCCGCAATATTGGCAGGTGAAACGGTCGCGCAGAAAGACATTGAATCGGGTGAAGGCGGGGTGGCGGGAGGGCTGGACGTAGGTCTTGAGAGAAATCACCGAGGGAAGACGCATCTCGAAGCTCGGACTTCGCACCGTCTTGTCGTATTCCGAGACGATGTTGACGCGCTCCAGGAACACCGCCTTGATCGCGTCCTGCCAGCACCAGATCGACAAGGGATAGTAGCTCAGCGGCCGGTAATCGGCATTGAGCACGAGGGCCGGGCAGGCTTCGGCGCGCATCACAGGCTGGACGTGGACGGTCACACCACCCCCTTTTCCACGGGACGTATGCAGAATCCCGCTTGCCCGATCAAGTTACAAGCTGTGTGACGACCTTGTGAAGGTTGCGCTGCGGCATGGATCGCCGCACCTCACAGCTATCTCCCGAAGCCTGCGGCGCCGCGGCGGAACCGGTTCGCGGAGAGGATCACTAAACCCGGATATCGACCTCAGTGCCCTGGCCTTCCGGGGCTGGCGGACCCTGATCGCTCTCGGCAGGACTGTCCGAAGAGACCGGGCCGGCCCCTTGCCGTTCCAGGGCGGCCCGGATGGCTTGGTCGTTCGGGTTCGGCTTCGTCGCCGACCAGGCGGCGGCGATGCCGGCGGTGGGGGTGACGTTCATGGCAAGCTCCCTGTTGCCGGGAGCCTAACCGGGCATTCGTTGTCGCCGGGTAGGGAAAAATACTCAGATTTTAGCGTTTGTCACCGCGTCGGGACCGGCTTCTCGCCCCGGTAGTCGTAGAAGCCGCGCTTGGTCTTGCGGCCGAGCCAGCCGGCCTCGACGTATTTCACGAGGAGCGGGCAGGGGCGATATTTGGAATCGGCGAGGCCATCGTAGAGCACCTGCATCACCGACAGGCAGGTATCGAGGCCGATGAAGTCGGCGAGCTGCAGCGGGCCCATCGGATGGTTGGCGCCGAGCCGCATGGCGGTGTCGATGGCGTCGACCGACCCGACACCCTCGTAGAGCGTGTAGATCGCCTCGTTGATCATCGGCATCAGGATGCGGTTGACGATGAAGGCCGGAAAGTCCTCGGCCACGGTCGAGGTCTTGCCGAGCTTGTCGATGAAGGCCTTGGCGGATTCGAAGGTCGCCTCGTCGGTGGCGATGCCGCGGATCAACTCGACCAGCTGCATCACCGGCACCGGGTTCATGAAGTGGATGCCGATGAAGCGCTCGGGATGCCCGGTGGCGGCGGCGAGGCGGGTGATCGAGATCGATGAGGTGTTGGTGGCGATGATCGCGTCGGGCTTGAGATTGGGCGACACGGCGGAGAAGATCTTGCGCTTCACCTCCTCGTTCTCGGTGGCAGCCTCGATGACAAGGTCGCAGGCGCCGAGATCCTCGTAGCGCAGCGCCGGCTTGATGCGCGACAGGGCCCTCTGACGCTCCTGCTCCGAGATGGCGCCCTTGGCGACCTGCCGGGCCATGTGGCCGTTGACGGTGGCGAGCCCGGCATTGATGCGGTCTTCGCTGACGTCGTGCAAAAGCACGTCGATGCCCGCCGAAGCGCACACATGGGCGATGCCGCTGCCCATCTGCCCGGCACCGATGACCCCGATGGTCTTGATGTCAATGCCCATGGCAGCTTGCCCCGTTCCCTGTCTCGGCTATTCGGCGCACCGCCTTTGTCATTGATCGCCCGCCTTGGCGAGTTCCTTCTCCAGCTCGGGCAGGATCTGGAACAGGTCGCCGACGAGGCCGTAATCGGCGACCTGGAAGATCGGCGCGTCCTCGTCCTTGTTGATGGCCACGATCACCTTGGAATCCTTCATGCCGGCGAGATGCTGAATAGCCCCTGAAATGCCCACCGCGATGTAGAGGTCCGGCGCCACCACCTTGCCGGTTTGGCCGACCTGCCAGTCGTTGGGCGCGTAGCCGGCGTCGACGGCGGCCCGCGAAGCGCCGACGGCGGCGCCGAGCCGGTCGGCAACCGGCTCGATCACCTTCTTGAAATTGTCCGCCGAGCCGAGCGAGCGCCCGCCCGAGATGATGATGCGCGCCGATGTCAGCTCCGGCCGTTCCAGCTTGGCGATCTCCTCGCCCTTGAAGGAGGAGAGGCCGGGATCGTCAACCGAGGACGCGGCCTCAATCGGGGCCGAGCCGCCATCGCCGGCCGCGGGGAAGGCGGCGGTACGCACCGTGATGACCTTCTTGGCGTCGCTCGCCTGCACGGTCTGGACCGCGTTGCCGGCATAGACCGGG
>DASQLE010000118.1:0-9889 GCA_035630175.1 Beijerinckiaceae bacterium | reverse complement strand
CGCTACCCCGATCTCAAGTCCAACGCCAACTTCCTCGCCCTGCAGTCGCAGCTCGAAGGCACCGAGAACCGCATCGCGGTCGCCCGCCGCGACTACATCGAGACGGTGCGCGCCTATAACACCGAGCTGCGCACCATCCCGGGCCGCTGGATCGCGGCGGTCCTGTATCCTGAATCGCGCCCCATGGAGACCTTCACGGCCACCGCCGGATCGGAGCGGCCGCCGCAAGTGCGCTTCTGAGCGCGATATGAAGGCGCTCGCACCGACCCTCTCCCGCAAGGGGGGAGGAATGCTTGCGGCTCTGTCGTTCCTCATCCTGACGATGGTCGCGGCGGCGGCGCAGGAGCCGGCGTTTCCGCCGCTCAGCGGCCGCGTCGTCGATGCCGCGAACGTGCTGCGGCCGGAAGACCGGGCCGCCATCGAGGAGAAGCTCAAGGCGCACGAGGAGCGCACCACCGATCAGGTGGTGGTCGCCACCGTGCCGAGCTTGGGCGGCCTGACCGTCGAGGATTACGCCAACCGGCTGTTCCGCCACTGGCGGATCGGCCGGACGGACAAGAACAACGGCGCCCTCCTCCTGGTCGCGCCGAGCGAGCGCCGGGTGCGCATCGAGGTCGGCTACGGTCTCGAGGGCGCCCTGACCGACGCCTTGACCAAGGTCATCATCACGACCGCGGTCGCGCCGCGTTTTCGGAGCGGCGACTTCGCCGGCGGCGTCAGTGCCGGGGTCGACGCCGTCCTGTCGATCCTGACCGGCGACGCGGAGGAATGGCAGCGCCGCGCCCCCATCCGTACCGACGAAGCGCAGGCGATCGACCCGGTCGTGGCGCTGCTCGTCTTCCTCGTGCTCATATTCATCGTCGTCCGCCTGATGCGCGGAGGCCGGGGCGAGCATCGCTACCACCGCACGCGCCGCGGGCGCTGGATCGCCGTTCCCGCGCCGGCCGGAGGAGGATGGGGCGGCGGCTGGTCGGGAGGAGGCGGGTGGTCCGGCGGAGGTGGGTGGAGCGGCGGCGGCGGATTCTCGGGCGGCGGCGGCTCGTCCGGCGGCGGCGGCGCCTCGGGGAGCTGGTAGGGTGTTGACCGACGAAGAGCAGCTGCGCGTCGCGGCGGCGATCCGGGACGCCGAAAGCCGCACCGCGGGTGAGATCGTCGTCGTCGTCGCGGCGGCGGCCGGCGCCTATCGGTCCGTGCCGCTCCTCTACGCCCTCCTCGGCAGTGTCGCGGCGCCCTGGCCGCTGATCTGGCTCACCGAGCTCAGCGCGGCGCGGATCGCCCTGGTCCAGCTCGTCGTCGCGCTGGCCCTCGTGCTGCTCGTCTCCCTCGCGAAGCGTCCGCTGGTGCCGGCCTTCATCCGGCGGGCGCGCTGCCGGGAGGCCGCCGCCCGCGAGTTTCGCGCGAGGGGGCTGGTCCGCACCCGCGGCCGGACCGGCGTCCTGATCTACGTCGCGGCTGCGGAGCACTACGCGGAGGTCGTCGCCGATGCCGGTATCGCCGCCCATGTCGCCGAGACGGTCTGGCGAGAGGCGATCACCGAGCTCGTCACGGCGATCCGCGCGGGCCGCGCGGCCGACGGGCTCGTCGCGGCGATCGGCCGGGTCGGCGCCGTTCTCGCCCAGCATGCTCCGGCCCGCAGCGACGACCACGACGAGCTGCCCAACAAGGTGATCCTGATATAGCCGTTTCGACGCGAACGATTGCGCGCTCTACAGGCCTGGACCCTTGGCGGCGCCGAGGATGGCGCCGGGCTTGGCATCCGCGGTCGCCTGCACGAGCACCACATAGCTGTCGGCCTCGCCCGGCCGGGCTTGGTCGAGCGGCACCTCGAAGCGGACCGGCGCGCCCGACCAGTCGCCGAGCTTCACCATGCCGCGCACGACGTTGGCGTAAGCGATCGTGCGGCCCTTGTTCTCGCCGCGGGCGATCGCGACCTCGCGGCTCTTCGCGACGGGAAGAAGCCAGGCTTCGCCGGAAAGGGAAGCATCGGCCGAAGCGGCGATGGCGACGCTCAAGGCGGCGCCGGTTTCCTCGAGGGCGATCGCCACGGGCAGCCTGGGACCCTCCGCCGCCTTGGCGATCTGCCCTTCGATCTTGGCGCGGTGGGAACCGACGATCGGCTTCAGGCCGTTGACGACGATCTGCGGGGTATAGACCTGCTTGTCGTTGCGGGCGCTGGCATAGGCGCGCTGGCGCGCCGTGAAGGCCGGCTGGGCCAAGGTATCCTTCCAGCCGAGATAGTCCCAATAATCCACAGGCAAGGTGAGCGCGACGATGTCGGGGCGCCCGGCGAGCTCGACGAGCAGCTCGTCGGCCGGCGGGCAGGAGGAGCAGCCCTGGCTCGTGAACAACTCGACCACCGCCTTCGGCGCGGGCCCCGCCAGGGCCGGAACGGCCAGGCCGATCAGCAGGAGGGCGCCGAGAGAGCGGACGAGGCGCAAAGTCATTGCGGCCAATCAACACCAAAGGCCGGGCACGGAAAAGTCACGTTGACTTGATGCCCGCTTTTGTGGCCGGGACGCGCCAGCGCCGGTGCATCCACAGCCATTGCCCGGGGTGCTCCCGCACCCAGCCGGCGACCACGTCCGTCATCGCCTGCATGGCCCCTTGAACGTTGATCTGACCGTCCGCATCGCGCGGCAGAGCGATGGGCGGGGTCAGCTCGAGCCGGAAGCGATCGTCCGGCAGACGGATCACCCGCACGCCGTGCACCGGGCAATCATATTGCCGGGCGAACTTGCCGAGGATGGAATTGGCCATGGCCGGCCGGCCCAGGAAATCGACGACCACGCCGCGCGTGAAGTGCTGGTCGATGAGCATGCCGAGATGGCCACCGCGCTCGAGCACGCCCTGCATGGCGAAGGCGGCGCCCTGCCGCGCCGCCTCGAGCCCGCCCATGGTCTGGCTGCGCACCTCGTGCACCACGTGGGCGACCGCCGGATCGTTGGGGGCGCGGAACACCGCCGTCGCCTCGAGGCCGTAGCGGGCGGCGCAGATGGCCGGCAGCTCCCAATTGGCGAGATGGGCCGAGAAGATGATGCCGGGGCGGTTGTCGTCGCGCAGGGCGAGGAAATGCTCGACCCCCTCGACCTCGACGCGCCCGGCATTGGGTTTGTCTTCGTCGTAGTCGAACAGCACCGCGAGGTGGGCGTATTCGGCGCCGATGCGGCCGATATTGTCCCAGGCGCTGCGGACGATGGCCCGCACCTCGGCGTCGCCCTTGTAGGGGAAGGCCGCCCGGACATTGGCGAGCGCCGTGCGCTGCTGCGGCAAAAGCGGGCCGATCGTGCGGGCGAGGGCGGCGCCGAAAGCGGCCGAACGCTCCGGGCCGAGCGCGCGCGCGAGCGCGAACACGGCGCGCACGACGCCGATCATGGCGGCCTCGGCGATCCGCGCGCCGAACCGCGTCACCTTGGATTGTTGCTGGAACACGCCCCTGCCTTCGTGGCGCCCGCCGTCCATCGGCGCCGGCCTCTTTCCGTGCCGGGGCGCTCGCGTCAAGAGCAGCGCGGCAACAGTTCTAGGGCGTGACGATGATCTTGCCGAACACCTTGCGGCTCTCGAGGCGCTCGAGGCCCTTCTCGAATTCGCCGAGCGGGAACACCGTGTCGATCACGGGCGTGAGGCCGGCCGCCATCTTGTCGAGCGACTCGCGGATGTTGCGCATCGAGCAGCCGAACGAGCCGAAGATGCGGTACTGCTGCTGGAACAGCTGCATGAGGTTCATGGTCGCCGATACGCCCGAGGTCGAGCCGCAGGTGACGAGGCGGCCGCCCCGCTTCATGGACAGGAGGCTGCCGTTCCAGGTCTCGGCTCCGACATGCTCGAAGACGACGTCGACGCCCTTGCGTTTCGTCAGCCGACGCACCTCGCCCTCAAAACGCTCGCTGCGGTAGTTGATGACGTGGTCGGCGCCGAGCGCCCTGGCCTTCTCGCCTTTCTCGTCGTCGCCGACGGTGGTGATCACCGTGCAGCCGATCGCCTTGGCCATCTTGATGGCGGCGGTGCCGATGCCCGAGCCGCCGGCATGGACGAGCACCGTCTCGCCGGGCTCGAGCCTGGCGTTGTCGAACAGCATGTGCTGGACCGTGCCGAAGGCGATGGGCGCGCAGGCGGCGTCCTCGAAGGAGACGTTGTCCGGCGCCGGGATCACCAGCCGGGCCGGCATGGTCACCGCCTCGCAGGCGAAGCCGTCGAGGTGAAAGCCCATGATGCCGCCGACCTTCTCGCACAGATTGTCGCGGCCCTCGCGGCACGGGCGGCACGTGCCGCAGGTGCGCGCGCCGTACATGACGACCTTTTGCCCCGGCGCGAGGCCCGTCACGCCCTCCCCGAGCGCGGCGATCTCGCCGGAGGCCTCGGCTCCGACCACGAGCGGCAGCTTGCGCTTGGCGAAGGCCATGCCGCGGAAGCCCCACACGTCGATGTGGTTGAGGCCGACGGCGCGCACGCGGATCTGCACCTCGCCGGGCCCCGGCGCCGGGGGCGGCTCGGTGGCGGCGACGCGCAGGTCGCGGTCGCCGAACAGCTGAAGGGCGCGCATCACGCCGTCCGCCGCCATAGATCACGATGCGTTTTGATCGGCTCGATCAAAACGCATGAATGTGATCGATTCGAAAGAGTTGAGCACGATGTATCTCCGAGAAGTGGTGTCCACTTTTCGGCATCCTGCTCGAGGTGATGCCTCACGCGTGTTCCCCCATCGCCGGCGCGTGCGTCACCGCCTTCGGGTCCTGCTCGCGCGCTTCGGCGAAACCGTACCGGTCGATCTGCTCGACCACTTCGGTGAGGAGGCGCAGGCCCATCGGGGCGAGCGCCCGGCGCCACAGGCTGCCGGCATCGTCGTCGGGATAGACGAAGCACCAATCCTGCGCGGCGATCATACCGCCGTCGAGGCTGTCGCTCAGGTGATAGACGCTGCCGCCGGCGATCGGATCGCCGCATTTGATCGTCCATTCGACGGCGGCGATGCCGCGATGCCGCGGCAGCAGCGAGGGATGATAGCCGATCGCCGCCTTGCCGGCCTTGGCGACCGCGTCCGCCGTGATGAAGGCGTGCGAATGGGCGGCGACGATGACGTCCACCTCGTGCGGCAGGTGGGTGCCGCCGAGCCGGCGCGGATTGTCCATCACGTCAAGGGGCACGCCCGCTTCCTCGGCGGCGATCGCCAGCTGATCGTGGCCGTTGGTGGCGATGACCACGACCTCGTCGCCGCGCCCGCGCAGGCGGCTCAACATCTGTGCCCCGAACCAGCGGGTGCCGATGAGCGCGATCTTCATGCATCCTCCAGCGGGAAACGGCCGCGGCCGGCGAAGCCGCCCTTTTGCCTGCAAGAGGCGCGCTTGGAAAGGGTAGGGCGGCGCCGGCGGCCGGATGGGCTCGCGTTGCGAGGGCGCGATGCGCGTGCTAGCGCGGGCCGCGGCCATTTTCGGGCCGACGGAGCGAATCGGCGATGGCCGACGGGACGGTGACGGGGCACGGCAGGACGGGTCCGCTCGTGCGTCGCCTATGGCGGGAGTGGATGCGTCCGCACGCCGGGGCGCTCGCCCTCGTGCTCGTCATGATCGCCATCGTCGGCGGTGCCACCGGCCTTTACCCGGTCCTGATCAAGCTCGCCTTCGAGGCGTTCGAGGCCAAGGACGCGCAAACCATCATGCTCGGGCCGATCGCCGTGATCGCGGTCACGGCCGTCAAGGGGTTCGCGGTCTACGGCATGTCGGTCCTGACCAATCGGGTCGTGACGCGGATCGAGGCCGACATGCAGTCGCGCCTCTACGGGCATCTGATCGAGGCGGACCTCGCCCAGCTCGGGCGCCACAACCCGGCCTCCCTGGCGCAGCGCTTCACCACCGATTTCGTGTTCATCCGCGAGGCGCTCACCCGCCTGTCGACGGTGTTCCTGCGCGAGCTGGCGACCCTCTCGGCGCTTGTCCTGGCGATGCTCTGGATCGACCCGGTCCTGACCCTGGTGGCGGCCGTGGTGACACCGTTCGCGGCCTACCCGGTCGCGCGGGTCGGCAAGAAGCTGCGGCGGGTCGCGAGCTCGACGCAGGAGCAGGTCGGCGCCATGGCCGGCCTCGTCTCCGAGAGCCTCGGGGGCGCGCGGGTGGCCAAGACCTACGGGCTCGAGAGCTACCTGAAGGCGCGCGCCACGACGGCCTTCGAGGACGTGCGCCGGCTCAAGATGAAGGCCGTCAACGCACGCGGGCGCCTCGATCCGCTCCTCGAGACCGGCGCCGGCATCGCGGTCGCCGGCGTCCTCGTGCTGATCGGCTGGCGCATCCTCGACGGCCGCAGCACGGTCGGCGATTTCACCGGCTTCGTCACCGCGCTCGGCCTTGCCGCGCATCCGGTGCGGGCGCTCGGCAACCTCAACGCCGTGGTGCAGGAGGGGGTCGCGGCCCTCATGCGCTATTACGCCACGGTCGACCAGCCGCGCGCCATCGCCGACCGGCCCGACGCCGCCCCGCTGCAGGTGCACAAGGGCGAGCTCCGCTTCGCCGGCGTGCATTTCCATTACGAGGCGGATGTGCCCGCGGTCGACGGCATCGACCTCGTCGCGCCCGGCGGCAAGACCACGGCCCTCGTCGGCCGCTCGGGCTCGGGCAAGTCCACGCTCCTGTCGCTGGTGCCGCGCCTCTACGACGTGACCGGCGGCGCCGTGATGATCGACGGCCAGGACGTGCGCTCGGTGCAGCTCCGCAGCCTTCGCGAGCACATCGCCGTCGTCAGCCAGGACGTCGTGCTGTTCGACGACACCGTGCGGGCCAACATCGCCTTCGGCCGTCAGGGCGCCGGCGACGACGAGATCGTCGAGGCCGCGCGGGCGGCGGCGGCGCACGCCTTCATCGCGCGCCTGCCGCAGGGCTACGAGACGCGCGTCGGCGTCGGCGGCGCGCGGCTGTCGGGCGGCGAGCGCCAGCGCGTCTCCCTGGCGCGCGCCTTCCTCAAGAATGCGCCGATTCTCCTGCTCGACGAGGCGACCAGCTCGCTCGACGCCGAATCGGAACAGCTCATCCAGGAGGCGCTCGGCACGCTGATGCAGGGCCGCACGACGCTGGTGATCGCCCATCGCCTGTCGACGATCCGCGCCGCCGACCTGATCGTCGTCATGGAGGCGGGCAGCGTGGTCGAGACCGGCACCCACGACGCCCTCATGGCGCGGGGCGGCTCCTATGCGCGGCTGCAGCGCCTGCAGATCGTCGACAACGGGCCGGAGCGCCTCGCCGCTAATCGCGGCGCATGACGCGGGTCATGACGAAATCGGCGAAGGGAAGCGGCTTGAACTCCCGCGCGAGCGCCGCCGCATCGTAATGATGCTCGACCCATTCGAGGAACGGGATGCCGCGCGCCTCGCCGCCGTCCCGGTAGCGCTCGATGAACGCGTCGAGAATGCCGGTCCTGGCATAGCGGTTGTGGCCGTAACGCAAGGATAGCTGCTCCAGCGCCGCGGCGGCCGTGCCCCCTTCCACCAGAATGTAGAGGGCGGCGAAGAAGCCGGCGCGGTCCGCTCCCGACTTGCAATGGGCGACGGCCGGATAGTCGAGCTCCGCGAAGAAGGTCTTGGCGCGCAGGATGGTGTCGCGATCTGGGGCGAGCGTCGAGCGAATCACGAAATTGACGAGGGCGATGCCGTGCTGCGCGCAGGCTTCGCGTTCAAGCGGCCAGGCGCCATGGCCCCGGCCGCCGCGCAGATTGACGACAGTGCGCACGCCGGAGGCGGCGAAAGCGGCGATCTGCTGCGGCGCCGGCTGGGCGCAGCGCCACAGCCGATGCGAGACCTGATGGTGGTTGAGGTAGACGAGCCGCCAGGCGCCGTGATCGGCGAAGATCATATGCGCCCAGGCGCGCAGGCGATGGCCGATGCCGCCGATCGGCCGGCTCCAACGCGCGACGCGCGCCCGCCCGCGCATGCGGCGCTCTTCGCTGGGTCGAAAGGGGCTAGGCACAGAGAGAATCGATCCCGTCCACAATCCTGGAGCGGCCTCCACCGGCGACCGCTCGGCCTCGACGACCTGTGACGCGCAAGGTCACCGATCGCTCCGGCTCGCGCAAGCCCCGGCCAAGCCTCAATGTTGACAAGCGCCGGCCGGCCGGACGATCACGGGCACCAACAACCGATTGCAGCATGACCGTGGCGGCCGCTCACGAAAAACTCTTCCTGTGCATGAAATGGGGCACGCGCTACGGCAGCGACTACGTCAACCGCCTGCACCGCATGATCGCCCGGCACGTTGCGCCGCCGTTCCGGCTCGTATGCTTCACCGACGACATCGCCGGCGTCACCCCTGCGGTCGATTGCCGCCCGTTGCCGCCCCTGCCCGGAGTGCCCGACTACATGGCCGTGCTGCCGTGGCGCAAGCTGTCCCTTTGGCAGCGCTCCCTCGGCCCCGATCTCGACGGCCGCGACGCCCTCGTGCTCGACCTCGACCTCGTCGTCACGGGGCCGCTCGACGATTTCTTCACCTACGCGCCGGGGCGCTACGTCGTCATCGAGAACTGGACCAAGCTCGGCCGACGGATCGGCAATACGAGCGCCTTCCGCTTCACGATCGGCCGCTATCCCGAGATCTACGACCGCTTCATCCGCGACCCGGAAGGGCTCCACCGTCGCGAGTTCCGCATCGAGCAGGAATACATCTCGGCCGTGCTCGACCCGCTCGGCGAACAGGTGTTCTGGCCGCGGGATTGGGTGCGGAGCTTCAAGGAGGAATTGCTGCCCGCCTGGCCGATGCGGCTGTTCAGGCCGGCTTCGCTGCCGCCGGGCGCGCGGCTGGTCGTGTTCCACGGCAAGCCCGATCCGGACGAGGCGATGGTCGGCGAATGGCCGGCGCCGCTCTGGAAGAAGGTCTACAAGACGCTGCGCCCGGTGCCGTGGATCGAGGCGCATTGGGGCTGAGCGGTGCGCGCCTCGGCCGCGGGTGGGCGTCCGGCCGCGTGCCGCGATCGCAACGCATCGGAAACCATCACATTCGCGCGGTCGTGTGCGCTGCCGAACCGCGTGGCGGGCGGTGGGCCTTTACATTTCATTAACCATTAAGCCGGATCGTGGATGACCGGAGACAGAGCCATGCGCCGCGCAGGTGCCCTTCGCAGCGACGACCCGAGAAGCCCCTTCGGCGCTCCTCCGGTGTCGCGGCGGCTCACCGGTGATCGGCTTGTGGAGAAGTGGCATCTGCCGTTCCGACGCCTGCTTCCCCCGTCGGGCAAGCCTATCTAGGTTCGACCGTCATGAAAGAACTGGTCATCAGCATCCGCCGCGCCAAATCCGAGGATGCGGCGGCGTTGTCGAACGTGTTCGACACGGCCTGGCGGGAGGCGTACCAGGGAATCATCCCCACGCTCGCCCTCGAGCGGATGATCTCGCGCCGCGGCCCGCGCTGGTGGCTGTCGACGATCGGGCGCGGCCGTCCGCTCGTGGTGCTCGATGTCGCGGAGGCGGTCGCCGGCTACGTGTCCTACGGTCGTTGCCGGGATCGCTCCCTGCCTGCCGACGGCGAGATCGACGAGCTTTACCTGGCCCCGGAATATCAGGGGGTCGGATTCGGCCGGCGCCTGTTCAAGGCGGTCTGCAACGATCTCGCCGACCGCAGCCTGAAGCGCGTCGTCGTGTGGTCGCTTGCCGACAACGAGCGCGCCTGCGCCTTCTACCAACATATGGGCGGCCGGCGCATCAAGGAGACGAGCGAGCGGATCGGCGGCGCCGCGCTGGGCAAGGTCGCCTTCCTGTTCGGCTGATCCGACGCGCGCATCGCGAGCCTGCGCCCGTCGATGGGGGTTGCCCGCCTTCGCTCTCGACGCGCAAGGCGCCTTGCGCCGAGCGGCGGCCGAGGATCCCTTACCAGCTCGCGAGCACGCCGCCGCTGAACGTCTCGTTGATGAAGGCCTTCAC
>DASQLE010000117.1:0-2361 GCA_035630175.1 Beijerinckiaceae bacterium | reverse complement strand
TCGACCGGTTTTCACCGTCGCGCCGGATGCGCTAGGCAGCGGGATCGAGGAGTATCCTTTGGAGTTCCTGCTCGAAGAACGCTCCACGAGCGTCAACACGGCAGCGGCCGGCGGGAACGCCAGCCTCATGGCCATGGGCTGAGACGCGGGTAGGGCCGGATGGTTACTGCCTTGCGACCCAGGAAAGATGGAAGCGATGCGGTTGCGACCGCGGCCGCCCATTGTTTCGTTTCTTTTAGGCAACGCCCGTCACGGTTGTGTTATGCTCGATCCAGATCGTATCCGTGGTGGCCATGCTCAAGATTGTAAGCTGGAACCTGCTCCGCCTGGTGGGCGCCTCCCTCGGCGATGTCGCCCGGCTGATCCGGCGCCACGATCCGGACCTCCTGCTCATGCAGGAAGCAACGGAGGAGATGGATGGGCTGCCCCGTCTGCTCGGCGGTCACTACCACCGGGCCTCGTTGCCGGGCCGGGTCCATGGCCTCGCGGCGTGGAGCCCGGAATCGCTGCCCGACACGGCGACGGTGCTGCCTTTGCAGTCGGGCGCCATCGTCCAGCGCGTCTGCCAGGTTCTCGATGTCGGGCCATTCGCGGTGGCGAATGTGCATCTCTCGCACGGGCAGGTGCTGAACCGGCGCCAACTTCGACGCATCGCCGGGGCGCTCCCGCTCCGGGCGGCGATCCTCGGCGACTTCAACCTGGTGGGGCCGACCTTCCTGCCGGGCTTCCGGGATGTCGGGCCGCGTGAGCCGACGCATGTCGCGGGCGACATGATGCCGCTCAGGATCGACCGCTGCGTGGCGCGCGGCCTCGATTGCTTCTCGGCCCGCGCCCTGGACCGCGGCGCCTCCGACCACCGGCCGATCATCGTCGAGCTGGGGACGGCGGCCGAGGCGGCCCAGCAGGGTCGCTCCGCGGCCGCCTGAACGGCGGCCCGATCGGCCCTACAGCAGGTCGTCCCCGGCGAGGGAAAGGCTGCCAAACAGCCCGTGGGTCTCCTCCTCCGGCCCGGCGGAGAAATAGAGCCGGTCGGCGGCGCCGAGGCTCGCGCCGTTGCCGACGATCAGGTCCCAGAGCCCGTCGATCTCGACCGGCTCCCCTTCCTCGTCCAGCAGGTAGCCTTCGAAGTCCAGGGTGGCGACGTCGAGCGCGAGAATGCGGCCGTCGCCAAAATTGCCGACCAGCAGGTCGCCGCTGAGGCTGCCGAATTCCTCGGGCGCCATCGCTACGCCCCAAGGCGCGTTGAAGGCACCCTCGGCGTCGCCCGCTTGCAGGAACTTGCCGTCCAAAGCGTATTTCACGACGAAGCCGTCCGTCGGCTCCTCCTCGCCCTCGGCGGCATCCGCGACTTTCGCGTAGGCCGCGATGAGCACATCCTCGCCGCGGCTCGGGTCGAAGACGCGCTCGATGTTGAAGGGTGCGTACTCGGCGGCATCGCGGAAGCCCGGCGCCTCCGGGACAACGGCCTCGGTGTCGACCGGCCGCCATTCGCCGTCGAACACGTCGATGCTGTTCTGCGAGAAGTTGGCTGCGTAGAGATGGAGGCCGCTGCCGAGCTCGGCGCTCAAGGCGACGCCCTTGTAGTTGGCGGCGATGCCGTCGTCGTCAGGCGCCGAATTGTCGATGACGACCGTAAAGGCGTTCATGCGCTGTTCAGGGGTGGAGCCGGTCTCGCCCAGGCGGCGATGGTGCCGTCCTCGCTGACGGTGATGAAGCGCGTCGGCGCGGTGATCGCCTCGCCGGTGAGGCTGGTGCCCTTGACGATGAAATCGGTGTCGCTGCCGCTGAACACCTGGCCGGTGGGGTTGGAGGGCGGCAGCACCGTCGCGGGCGTGGGCGTCGCCGGCGGCAGGGGCTCGCCGTCCTTGGTTGGCGGGTCGATCGGGATTTCGATGGTCTCCTCGCCCGGCGCGCCCGGCACCCCGATCACGGAAAGCCAGTCCTGCCCGAAGGACACGGTCGGGCTGTCGCCGACGTAGAGCGTGACGCGGCTGGTGTCGGTGTTGGCGACCCACCAGTGCCCGCCGAAGCCCGCGGGGCGGATGGCGATGCCCCAAGCATTGATGAAGGCCGGGTCGAGCAGGAGCGCACCATCCTCCGGGCTGCTGCTGACGAGGTTCTCCTGCGTGTAGGTGCTGGGCAGGTCCTTGCTCATGTCCGTTCCTCCCGCGATGCGAACATGCTCCTAGCGATTTTGCGAGTGAGTCGCAACCGCCGCGGTTCCGACCGTCCCCGCGGACCCGGGGCGCCGGCTCTACGAGAGTGCGGGCTTACAATTAGCGCCGGCCGCCGAGATCGCGGGCGAGAGCTGGGGCATGCTGGTTTCGGGACGGCGCTCTACCCTCGACCTAGCGAGCGTGG
>DASQLE010000116.1:0-5632 GCA_035630175.1 Beijerinckiaceae bacterium | reverse complement strand
CCGGGCCTGTCCATCTGGAGCTGCCGGAGGATGTCGCCGGAGAAAAGCTCGCCGAGACGGTGCGGGTCGTGCCGACGCACCCCGTCGATATCCCGGTCGCCCACCCGGCGGCCCTCGACCGCGCGGCGGCGATGATCATCGAGGCCAAGCGGCCCCTCGTGATGCTCGGCGCGGCGGCCAGCCGCCCACGCTCGACCGCCGGCCTCGGCGGCTTCGTGCTGCGCACCGGGATTCCCTTCTTCACCACGCAGATGGGCAAGGGGACGGTGGCGGGAGGGTCCAAGCAATATATCGGCACGACCGCTCTTTCGGAGCGCGACTACGTGCACGAGGCCATAGACAAGGCGGACCTGATCATCGCCGTCGGGCACGACACGATCGAGAAGCCGCCTTTCATCATGGGGCCGAAGGGCCCGAAGGTGATCCATGTCGGCTACACGCCGGCCAACGTCGAGGAAGTGTATTTCCCGCATGCGGAGGTGGTGGGCGATGTCGGACCGAGCCTCGAGCTTCTGGCGGACCGGGTCGAGGGCAAGGTCAAGAACGCGGCCGCTCTCCTTCCCTTGCGCGAGAAGATCCTGAGCCGCGTCGCCGACCGTGCCGACGAAGAGCGCTTCCCGCCGACGCCGCAGCGCATCGTGCGCGACGTGCGCCAGGTCATCCCGAGCGACGGCATCGTCGCCCTCGACAACGGGATGTACAAGATCTGGTTCGCCAGGAACTACCGAACCTATGTCGCCAACACGCTGCTCCTCGACAACGCGCTCGCAACCATGGGGGCCGGCCTTCCCTCGGCCATGATGGCGAAGCTTCTCTATCCCGAGCGCCGCGTCCTGGCGGTGTGCGGCGACGGCGGCTTCATGATGAACTCGCAGGAGCTGGAGACCGCCGTCCGCCTCAAGCTCGATCTCGTCGTCCTGATCCTGGACGATTCCGCTTACGGCATGATCCGCTGGAAGCAGGCGGTGGACAAATTCCCCGATTGGGGCCTGACCTTCGGCAACCCGGATTTCGTCCAATACGCGGAGGCTTACGGCGCCAAGGGCTGGAGGGTGAACGCCACGGAAGATTTGGTCCCGACGCTCGAGGGCGCCTTCCGACAGGGCGGCGTGCACCTGGTGGCGGTCCCGATCGACTATTCCGAGAATACGCGCGTGCTCGTCGACGAGCTGGCGAAGCGGGTTCCCGAGCCGGCCTGAACGGGGGAGGGGCCGGCAGGAGGCGGACTAGCGAGGGAAGGTCCACATGAAGATCAGAGCCGCGGTGCTGAACGAGATGGGGGCGGAGCGCCCCTACGCCCGATCGAAACCGCTCGCCATCGAGGAGGTCGAGCTCGATCCGCCCGGCCCGGGCGAGGTCCTGGTCAAGATCGCCGCCGCAGGCCTGTGCCACTCGGATCTGTCAGTCATCGAGGGGAACCGCCCCCGGCCCATGCCGATGGCCCTCGGCCACGAGGCCGCCGGAACCGTCGAGGAACTCGGCCCCGGAATCGACGACCTCAAGCGCGGCGACCACGTGGTGATGGTGTTCGTGCCGAGCTGCGGGCATTGCCTGCCCTGCTCGGAGGGACGTCCGGCCCTGTGCGAGCCCGGCGCCGCAGCCAACACGGCAGGCGCCCTGTTGTCGGGGGCGAAGCGCCTCCACCGCAACGGCCAGGAGATCAACCATCATCTCGGCGTCTCGGCTTTCGCCGAATACGCGACGGTGTCCCGGCATTCGCTGGTCAAGATCGATCCGGATCTGCCGTTCGACGAGGCCGCTTTGTTCGGCTGCGCGGTGCTGACCGGCGTCGGCGCGGTGATCAACACGGCAAAAGTCTCCGCCGGATCGAGCGTCGCCGTGATCGGACTCGGCGGCGTCGGTCTCAGCTCCCTGCTCGGGGCGATCGCGGCGGGCGCCCGCCGCGTGGTCGCCGTCGACCTCTCCGACGAGAAGCTCGGCCTCGCCCGCCAGCTCGGCGCAACCGACACGTTCAATGCGGGTTCCGCCGATGCCGTCGGCGAGGTCCGCGAGGCGACGGGCGGCGGCGTCGAATACGCCTTTGAAATGGCCGGCTCCGTCCGGGCTATGGACCTTGCCTACAAGATCACCCGGCGCGGCGGCACCACCGTCACGGCGGGCCTGCCGCCGCCGACCCACACCTTCAACATCCCGCAGGTCAACCTCGTCGCCGAGGAACGCACGGTGAAGGGCAGCTATATCGGCACCTGCGTGCCGACCCGCGACATCCCCCGCTATATCGAGCTCTACCGGCGCGGAAAGCTGCCCGTCGACCGGCTCATGAGCGACCGTCTGAAGCTCGACGACATCAATCTCGGCTTCGATCGCCTGCACGAGGGCAAAGCCGTCCGTCAGGTGGTGGTGATCTGACATGGATCCCATGGACCCCTTGGCCTATATGCGTGGCGTCGCCGAGCTGTGGGGACAGGGCGGAAAGGTCTTTGCCGAGGCCCAGCAGGCGATGCTCTCCGACATGGCCGAACGCATGAAGGTGTCGGCCGACGGCCAGCCGCCAGGCTTCCAGGGGCTGGCCGGGTCCGGCGAGCTCGCGGCCGCGAACGCCGCATTCACGCAGCTCTGGTCCTCTGCCAGCGAGCTCTCGGCGACGATCACGAAAGGCGTGCAGGCGGGGGAGAAGCCCGACCCGCTCGTGGCGGAAATGCTCGGACGCATCTTCGATCCCAGCGTGTGGTTCTCCGCCGGCAACATGGACGAGGCGCTGCAGCGCCTGGCGGAAGGCCCGCGCCTTGCCGATCTCTGGGACGTCGAGCGGAAATTCTTGGGCGTCTTCAACGCCTGGGTGGCCCTGCGGCGGCGAAGCCTCGAGCACAACACCGTCATGCTCGAGGCCTGGATGCGCGCCGCCGGCGCCTTCGCCAAGCGCCTCAACGAGATGGCCGATGCGAGCCAGAGAATCGAGTCGCCGCGCACGCTCCTGACCCTCTGGGTCGAGACGGCGAACGACGTCATGCTGGAGACGCAGCGATCCGAGCCGTTCCTGAACACGCAGCGGGAGATCCTGACGGCGAGCACCGAGCTGCGGCTGGCGCAGCAGGAGGTCGCCGCGTTCTATAGCGAGATGTTCGGCTATCCGACGCGGGCGGAACTCGACGACGTGCACAAGACAGTGACCGAACTGCGCCGCGAGCTGCGGGCGCTCAAGCGGCAGGTGCGCGCGGCCGCGCCGGTGCGGCAAGCGGCGGGAGCCGGCGCATGAGCGACCTCAAGGCTCCCGTGCAGATCAAGCCTGGCCAGGCCGCGTCGGAAGCCGCCGCCCTGGCGGAGAAGATGGCCCGCGGCGCCAAGCTGTTCAGCGAGGTCCAGGACAAGGACATCGCCATCGCGACGACGCCCAAGGACGAGGTCTGGCGACAGGACAAGGTGGTGCTCTACCGTTACCGGCCGCCCGCCGAGCCGAAGATCAAGACGCCCGTCCTCATCACGTATGGGCTGATCGGCCGCTACACCATGGCCGACCTGCAGGAGGACCGGTCCCTGGTCCGCAATCTCCTCGATCTCGGCGTGGACCTCTACGTGGTCGATTGGGGCAATCCGTCCCGCGCCGACCGCTGGCTGACGATCGACGATTACGTGGACGATTACATCGCCGGCGCTGTCGAAGTGATCCGTGGCCGCGCCGGGACCGGCAAGGTCAGTCTTCTCGGCATTTGCGAAGGCGGCGTGTTCGCGCTCTGCTACGCGGCGCTTTATCCGGAGACCGTCAGCAATCTCGTTCTCACCATCACGCCCGTCGACTTCCACGCCGATCAGGCCGAGAACCGCCCCGGCCACGGCTTCATCAATCTCTGGACGCGCAGTCTCGCCCCGGAGGACATCGACCGCCTCATCGAGGCGCACGGCAATCTCCCGGGCGAGTTCATGGGCTCGGTGTTCTCGATGATGACGCCGATGCGAACGCTCATGAAATACAATCTCGACATGCTCGAGGTCATGGACGATCAGAAGAAGTTCCTGAACTTCTTGCGCATGGAGAAGTGGATCGCCGACCGCCCGCACCATCCCGGCGAGGCCGCGAAACAATGGCTCATTGACCTTTACCAGGACAACAAGCTCGTGAAGAACGAGTTCAAGCTCGGCGGCCGCACGGTGGATCTGCGCAAGATCACGATGCCGGTCCTCAACGTGTTCGCCCGCGACGACCACATCATCCCGCCCGCCACCTCGCAGGGCCTGAAACTGTGCGTCGGATCGAAGGATTATAGGGAACTGCCTCTGCCCGGCGGCCATGTCGGCGTCTTCGTCGGAGGCAAGTCGCAAGGGCTCCTGGGGCCGGGCATCGCCAACTGGCTGGCCGAACGCGACGGCCGGGGGGCCGACAAAGGGCCGGCGAAGCGGCCGAAAGCCAAACCGCGCTGATGCAGCTTAAAAACAAGATCGTTTCCGCCTCAGAAGCCGTGGCGATCATCCGCAACGGGGATACGGTCTGCGTTTCCGGGTTCGTGGGCATCGGCACTCCCGAAGAGCTTCTCATCGCGCTTGAACGCGCCTTCCTGGACGGGGGCGAGCCGAAGGACCTGACCCTGGTGTTTGCCGCCGCTCCGGGGGACGGCAAGGAGCGTGGCCTCAACCGGCTCGCCCACAAGGCCCTGCTCAAGCGTGTTGTCGGCGGCCATTGGGCCCTCGTTCCGAAGATCGCCGAGCTTGCGCTCGACAACGCCATCGAGGCCTACAACCTGCCGCTTGGATGCGTCTCCCACCTCTACCGCGAGATCGCCGCGCGCCGGCCCGGCGCCTTGTGCAAGGTCGGCCTGCGCACCTTCGTCGATCCGCGGCAGGGTGGCGGCAAGCTGAACACGATCACGACCGAGGATCTGGTCGAGCTGGTCGACCTGCGCGGCGAGGAATGGCTTCTCTACAAGGCCTTCCCCATCAACGTGGCGCTGATCCGCGGCACCACGGCCGATCCGGCGGGCAACATCACCATGGAACGCGAGGCGCTGACCCTCGACAATCTCGCCGCCGCCATGGCGGCCAAGAATTCGCGGGGCTTCGTCATCGCGCAGGTCGAGCGCATCGCCGCCGCCGAGTCGCTCAACCCGCGCGAGGTGCAGATCCCCGGTATTCTGGTGGATTGCGTGGTCGTCGCCGGGCCCGGAAACCACCTCCAGACCTACGCCACCGCCTATAATCACGCGTATTCCGGCCGCCAGCGCGTGCCGCTCGACCGCATTGAGCCTCTGCACCTCGACGAGCGCAAGGTGATTGCCCGGCGCTGCGCTTTCGAGCTGCCGCCGGGCGGCGTCGTCAATCTCGGCATCGGCATGCCCGAGGGCGTCGCGGCCGTGGCCGCGGAGGAGCGGGTTCTGAAATATCTCACGCTGACGGCCGAGCCCGGCATCATCGGCGGCATGCCGCAGGGCGGGCTCGATTTCGGCGCCGCCCTGAACCCCGAAGCCGTCATCCAGCAAAACCAGCAGTTCGATTTCTATGATGGCGGGGGGCTCGATCTTGCGTGCCTCGGGATGGCTCAGTCCGACCGCGAAGGCAACGTCAACGTCAGCCGGTTCGGCCGCCGCATCGCCGGCGCCGGCGGCTTCATCAATATCTCGCAGAGCGCCAAGAGACTTGTCTTTGCCGGCACCTTCACGGCCGGAGGCCTCGATGTCGCGGT
>DASQLE010000115.1:0-10039 GCA_035630175.1 Beijerinckiaceae bacterium | reverse complement strand
ACCTTGGGCTCCGCCTTGTGCGAGCATTGCTTGGGGTCCGGCTGGCTGCAGCGCAGCCGCGACTCGCGCGCGCTGACGATCACGGCCGACGGCCGCGCCGCCTTCGCGAGCCTGTTCGGGATCGACATGGAGGTGTCGGGCAGCCGGGGCGAGCGTGCGGCCGCCTAAAGGCGCGGACTCATCACGGCACTGCTTGATCTTGTTGCAGAACCGCTCGATCAAGTTGCGCGCGCGATCAGATGCGGGCCGAAGCAGATCGGGTCTTTTCGATTGCGTTGCGGCGGAATGTTCGCCCGCGCTCCTTGGCGGCGGGCAAGCTCCCTGATCCAGCCCGCATCGTGTCCGGCATCCGGTTTGGGCGCCTGGATCACGTCCAAGCCAATGCCTTCCACCGCTACAACCGAACAACCGGCATTTCCGAACTTGCCCCTAACCGGCATGCCGTCGACATGCTACAGTCGACGCAAATGCCCCCTTCACGGAAGCCGTGATCGATGAATCGCGATCCAGCTGTCGTTTTTGCATTGCCACTACGGCCTACTTCGCCAATCGTATCTGCATCAACAGAGGGTGCAGCAGATGCTCGGCTCTCCGGCGATCGACCGTTCGGGTATTGCATTCGATGGCATGCTACGAATTCCCGGTGGCACATTCCGCATGGGTTCGGACAGGCATTACCCTGAGGAGGCGCCCGCTCATGGCGTGACCGTTGATGAATTCTTCATCGACCGCACGCCGGTCACCAACCGGCAATTCAAGGAATTCGTGCGAGCGACCGGCCACGTCACGTTCGCCGAAATCCCGCCCGACCCGAAAGACTATCCGGGCGCGCTGCCTCATATGCTCTATGCCGGGTCGCTGGTGTTCTCGCCGCCCACACGGGTCGTCGATCTGCGCGACTGGAGCCAGTGGTGGCAATTCTTGAAGGGCGCCGACTGGCGGCATCCTACCGGCCCGAAAAGCAATATCAACGTGCTCGACAACCACCCCGTCGTCCACGTCGCGTATTCCGATGCGCTGGCGTATGCGCGCTGGGCTGGAAAGGACCTTCCGACCGAGGCGGAATGGGAATTCGCCGCGCGTGGCGGATTGAGCGAGGCTGAATATGCCTGGGGAGACGAATTTACGCCCGGCGGCCGTCACCACGCCAACACCTGGCAGGGCGAATTCCCGACGCAGAATCTTTGCATCGACGGCTTCGATCGCACCTCGCCGGTCAGGGCTTTCCCGCCCAACGGCTACGGCGTTCACGACATGATCGGCAATGTCTGGGAATGGACTTCCGACTGGTGGTCGGACAAGCACGAAGCCGACGCACCGAAGGCGTGCTGCATCCCTCGCAATCCGCGTGGCGGTCCCGAAGGGGCCAGCCTTGATTCATGTCAACCCAACATCCGTATTCTGCGAAAAGTGTTGAAGGGCGGCTCACATCTCTGTGCGCCCAACTACTGCCGCCGCTATCGGCCTGCCGCGCGGCATGCGGAGGCGATCGATACGTCCACGAGCCACGTCGGATTTCGATGCATCAGGCGCATAAGCGAGACGCCGGCGTCGACATAAACTGAGAAGAGGAGCACTTCACATGCGTTTTCCTCGCGATGCCTTGCAAAGCAGCAGCCTGGTCGTCCTCCTCTTGGGTCTCACCACGCTTTCCGGACCCGCCAGCGGGCAAGTGGTGACGGGGGAATTGGGTGCGCCGGGCGCCACGACCACCATCAGCGGAAAACAAATTCCTCCTCCGCCCCCGGCATTCGGCGGTGTCATCGAGCAGAATGCTTCGGCGTCGAAGCCATGGTGGGCGCCGCGCGTTGTGCCTCCGAAGGGCGCGCCCAACGTGTTGCTCATCATGACCGATGATGCCGGCTTCGGTGCGCCCGGCACGTTCGGAGGCGTGATTCCGACTCCGGCGCTCGACCGTATCGCTGCCCAAGGATTGCGCTACACCAATTTCCACTCCACGGCGCTCTGCTCGCCAACGCGGGCGGCGCTCATCACGGGACGCAATCATCACTCGGTCGGCGCCGGGGTCGTCGGCGAGATAGCAACGGGTTACCCGGGTTATGATTCAATCATCCCGGCTGACAAAGGAACTATCGGGACAATCTTGAAAGCGAACGGATATGCCACCTCGTGGTTCGGAAAAAATCACAACACACCCTCTTAGCAATCGAGTCAGGCCGGGCCGTTCGAACAATGGCCCAACGGGATGGGCTTTGAATATTTCTACGGTTTTGTCGGCGGTGACGCCAGCCAGTGGCAACCTAACCTGTACCGGAATACGACAGCCATTTATCCTTTCCAGGACAATCCCGGCTGGAACCTGACCACGGCGATGGCTGACGAGGCCATCCAGCACATGAAGCAGCTCAAGGAGATCGCGCCCGAAAAACCGTTCTTTGTCTACTACGTGCCGGGCGGCACGCACGCGCCGCATCATCCGACGCCGGAGTGGATCAGAAAGATCGGCGATATGAACTTGTTCGCGGGAGGATGGAACAAGTTGCGCGAGACCATTTTCGCCAACCAGAAACGATTGGGCATCATGCCCGCGAATGCCAAGCTCACGCCGTGGCCCAAAGAACTTCCCGAATGGGATTCCATTGGCGAGTTGGAGAAGAAGCTCTTCATCAAGCAAGCGGATATCTATGGGGCTTACCTCGCCTATACCGATCATGAGATCGGGCGAGTCGTCCAGGCGGTCGAAGATTTGGGACAGCTCGACAACACGTTGATCATCTACATAAGCGGCGACAATGGCGCGAGCGCGGAAGGCATGCTCAACGGCACGCCGAACGAATTCACCACCTTTAATGGCGTCCCGGTGCCGGTGAAGGCGCAATATCTCTGGTATCCGTTCTGGGGATCGGACAGGACGTTCCCGCACTTTGCGGCACCCTGGGCGTGGGCGATGAGCACGCCGTTCAAGTGGGTGAAGCAGGTGCCCTCGCACTTCGGTGGGACCGCTCAAGGCATGGCCATCTCATGGCCCGGCCACATAAAGGACGTTGGCGGGATCCGCCGTCAGTTCCATCACGTCATCGACATCGCCCCGACCATCCTGGAAGCGACTGGAATTCCACAGCCCGAGACGGTCAACGGCATCAGGCAGAGCCCAATCGAAGGGGTCAGCATGATGTATACGTGGGACAAATCGAACGCTGACACCGCCACCCGGCGCACAACGCAGTATTTCGAGATGCTGGGCAATCGCGCTATCTACAAAGACGATTGGGTCGCGGCCACGACGCCGGTGACCCAACCATGGGTGCTGAGCACCACTCCGCCCCCGGATATCAACGCCTACAAATGGGAGCTTTACAACGTCAAGGACGACCCCACCCAGTTCAACGACCTCGCCGCCCAGATGCCGGAGAAAGTCAAGGAATTGCGCGCCGTCTTCGATTCCGAGGCGAAGAAGTACAATGTGCTGCCGCTCGACAATTCGACGCTGCTGCGCTGGAACACGCCGCGTCCGAGCCTCACGGCCGGGCGAACGGTTTTCAGCTATTCAGGAGAATTGGCCGGCGTGCCGCCCAGCGCTTCGCCGAACATCCTGAACAAGTCCTACACGATCACGGCCGAAGTCGACATTCCCCAAGGCGGTGGGGAAGGCATGATCGCCACTGAAGGTGGGCGCTTCGGCGGCTATGGTCTTTTCCTGAGCAAGGGTGTGGCCGGCATTCGCCAGGGCAAGCCGGTATTTCTCTACAACCTGCTCAACCTCAAGCGCACGACGTGGTCGGGACCGGAGTTGAGCGGTGGCAAGCACACCATTGTCTTCGACTTCAAGTCGGAGGGTCCGGGTTTGGGCAAGGGAGGAACCGGCGTGCTCTACGTGGACGGCACGGAAGTGGATCGGAAATCGATGACGCACACGATACCGGTCACGTTCCCGGAAGACGAAAGCTTTGACGTCGGCCAGGACACCCGAACCGGCGTCGCGATGCTGGAGTATCGCTACGACCCGCCGTTCAAGTTCACCGGCAAGATCAACAAGCTGACATTCAAGCTCGAACCCGAGGTCAAGGCGGTCGCGGGATCCAGGGCAGAACTGGGACCGACGCAAGCACCGGAACCCGACCCTATCGAAGAAGCGAAATAGCAGGATCTTTTCCGCCACCGCGGTTCGGGAGAGCGGATTAAAGGCGTCGAAATGCGTGCGACCGCAGGATCCAACCGCAGGTCGCTGCTCTCAGTGACGGGCGCACTGGAGGCAGCGACCGGATTGGGGCTGCTGGTCGCTCCTTCGGTGGTCATCGAATTGTTGCTCGGTGCAGCACCCGCTGCGCCGGCTGGCGTCGCGGTCAGCCGCGTGGCGGGCGTGGCCCTGCTCACGCTTGGCCTTGCGTGCTGGCTCGCCCACGCGGACGCGGCCAGCCGCGCCGCGAAAGGATTGGTCGCAGCCATGCTGCTCTACAATGTCGGTGTGGTCGCAGTCCTTGGTCTTGCTTGGGTGAGCCCGGCGCCGGTCGGGATCGCTTTCTGGCCGGTTGTCGTGGCTCACGCGGGGCTGGCCGCCTGGTGCGTCGCAGGCGTGCGGGCTCTCGAAGAAAAACGATCGTAAGCGTCTGTCGCAACGACTCGGAAGAGGTCGAAACGAAGGTTTCGATCGCATGATCGGCGTTGCTCATCACTGGGTTCGTGGCGGCGGCAAGGCCAGTGACACGAGCCGTGGTGACTTTCGGCATCATGCTGTAGCCGCGATGCATCCGTGATCCATGCGATCAGGACGCATGCTCTAAGCGGGCCTGACGGCGCTCAGTTCTTCTGCGCCACCTCGATGTCGCGGTCGAGGCCGCTCTCGACCTTGAACTCGCGCGTATAGACTTGGCCCTCGTGGCGGGCGATCAGCACGTAATCGCCCTCGGCCAGCGTCACGGACGGGAACGCGCCGATCGCCTCGCGGATGACGTCGCCGCCGGGCGTGAGCACGCTGAAGGCGGTGCCCGCGAAGGCGTCGCCGCCGGCGGCGGCGACGAGCTTCAGGGTCACGGTGGCGGCGCGATGGTTGAGGGTGGCCTCGGTCATGCGGCCGGCCTCGACGCTGAGATCGGCGCGCGTGATGGCGTTCGATTCGCCGTAGGTCGAGACCACGTGGTAGGTGCCCTCGGGCAGCCGCACGACCTCGCCGCCGCGGACATTGCCGACGACCAGCCGGCCTTCCGAATTGCTGCCGATCGGCACATAGACCGAGACCGCGAGGCGGTTCGCGGTGATCGGCGTCTCGCCGATGGCCCCGCCCACCTTGAGGGCGCCGGCGCTGATGGCGAGGCGCTCGACCACGAGGCCGCTCTGCACCGCGATGCGCCGGGACGAGCCGGCGAAGCCGTAGGCCGCGTGGACCACGTAACTGCCCGGCCGCACCGAGAAGCTCGGCGTCGGCGCGGTCGATTTCTCGACGAGGGTCGGCTGGCTGCCGTCGAGCTTCTCCTCGTATAGGCGCCAGATCAGCCCCGACTGCACGGGCCGCTGCTCGCCCGCGAAGACGGCGCTGAGCTGAACCGTCGAGCGCTCGGCCGTGGCGCCCGGCGTCGGCACCGGCGGCAGCGCCAGCGGCGTTTGCGCGACGGCGAGCGCCGCCGAGAGCGGCAGGGCGAGGAGACCGAGAATGGTGCGGGCGAGGGGCATCGAAGCGTTAATCTAGCGGGTCACGGTCTCCGCCGCCGCCTCGTCGCTGGCCATGAGATCCGTCGCCGCCGCCACGAGGTTGTCGACCGAAAGCGGGCGGAAGCGGAACTCGACGCGATGACGGCCGGGCGGCACTTCGACCCCTCTGAACAACAGATTTGCGCGCAGAATGGGGCGGCGCTCGCCGTCGACGTAGACCTCCCAGCCCGGGTAATGGATGTCGTGCAGGACGAGGACGCTGTTGCGGTCGGTCTCGACCGCGAGCGACACGTCGTTGCGGCCGTAGGACAGGATCCTGGCCGAACCCCGCGGCGGATCGGGATCGGTGACCGTGTCGCGCAGACCGTAATCGCCCTTGATCCCGGGCGCATCGAATTGATCGACGAGGGCCTCGTCGGCACGGTCGAATTCCGGCAGTTCGCCCTGCGCCAGCACCGCCTCGGAATCGACCGGGACCAGCCGCGTCGCGAGATAGACGCGCGGCGCGCTCGGGCTCAGCCGGTAGACCCACATGGCGCCGGAGCCATAGAGCAGCCGCGCCCCGTTGAGGCGCGGGAAGTGCTTGGGCAGGCGCTCGAGCGGCCGGTCGAGGACGAGGTATTCGAGGCCGAGGAGCCCGGCGAGGCTGCAGCGATAGCCCCGGAAGGTCCCTGGGAAATGGCGCAGATTGGGGTCGACGGCGTTCTCGCCGGCCCCGACCGCGCGCTCGTAATCGGCGAGCCGGAGCGGGTTGTAGCCGATCGTGTCCTCGAGGCCGAGCACCATGGACGCGTTCTGCCAGGCGCCGCCGAGGCCGAGGATCTCAACGCGGGGCCGCTCTCCCCGAGCATGGCGCTCGTCGAGCTCGCGCTTGAGCGCCTGAAGGCCCTGCAACTGCTCGGGCGGCAGCTCGCGGAACACGGCGTAGCGCGCGGCCGGCTCGGCGCTCAACGGCGAGGCGGCGTTGCGGGCGATGAGCTCGCCGCCCGTGAAGGCGACGACGAGCGCAGCCGCGACGGTGCGGGCGTGCCGCGTCGCCCCCGATCGGGCGATGGTCCAGGCCGCGGCCGCGGCGATGGTCGTGCCGAGCCCGACCTCGATCAGCGCCTCGGCGGCCTTGCCCGCGGGAACCGCGAAGACGAGGGCGCTCGCGACCGCCGCGCCGACGAGCGCGACGGCCGTCGCGAGGCGCGCGCCGCCGAGCGCGCCGCGCAGGGCGGCGAGCCGCGGGGACCCCTCGTGGAGGTAGCGGTGGACCAGGTAGCCGGAGACGAAGGCGAGAGCGACATTGATGAGGAACGTCGCATCCGCCGGGCGCCGATAAAGATCGATCCCTGGGACGTGATCGAAGACGAACTCGAAGACCGGCGTGTAGCGGCCGAGCGCGTAAAGGAGCGCCGCGAGGCCGAGCAGCAGGAAGAAGCGGATCTCGCGCGCGAACAAACGCCCGCCGACGATGCCGTGCCACAGGATGAGGACGGCCGGGACGGTGCCGGTGAACAGGTAGTTGATCGCCCGGTCGGTCCAGCTGCCCTCAACGAGCGTGTCGAAGCCCGGGCCCCAATAATCGTAGGTCCAGCGCAGCGAGCCGAACACGTTGCCGAACAGCACCGTCGCCAGGCTCTCGGGCGGCAAGGAACCCATGGCCGCGACCCCGAACCCGAAAGCGGGCCGGCTCGACGTCATCAGGAACTGCATGGTGAGAAGCATCGGGACGGCCAGCAGGGCGCCGCCGGTGACGCCCATGGCGAGGAGCACGCCGGCGCGCTCACGCAGATAGACGAGGCGCCGCTCGGCCTCCGCGACGCGCCAGACCACGGCGGCGATCAGAGTCAGCGCGCACAGGAACGCGACCTGGTCGCGCCCCACCGTCATGGCGGCGGCGACGACCGCGAACATCGCGCCGAACCGGTAGGAGCGGCGGTCGAGCGCCTCCTCGAGCAAAAGCAGCGCGAGCGGGAAGAACCCGTAGCTGACGATCATGCCCGTGTGCTGCAGGCGGGCCGAGGCGGAGCCGCCCAAGATGAAGATCATCGCGGCGATGACGGCGCCGGCCGCGTGCCAGCCGCGCCGGCGGAACAGGGCCAGGATGGCGAAGGCGCCCGGCAGGAAATGCGCAAACACCACGACGTCGAACAACTGCATGGACGGCGAGGGCACGAGCCAGCCGAACAGCAGCATGGTCGGCGTGAAGAGAAGGGCTTGCGGATCGGCGACCGACGGATGGCCGCTGAAGTGATACGGGTTCCAGAGCGGCAGCTCGCCATGCTCGATCGCCGCGCCGAGATAGCGCAGCATGGGATAGAAGTGGTTCTTCGAATCCCACGGCACGACGCTGCCGGTGAGGGGCCACACGAGGCAAGCGGCGCACCAGAAGGCGAACACGACAAGCGCTGCGATGAGCATGTCGCGGCCGGTCCAGGCGCTCTGGCTGGTGTGACGTGCTTCAGGGGCTTTCATCGACGCGACCATCAAGGAGAGAGGGCTCGCGCAACCGGCGCGAGCGTGAGGTAGCTCCTCCGTGCCGCCCGGGTCTGATCCGGCGGCGAGCATGACGGAAGCGGCGAAACTGCCGGTTTCAAACCGGTCTTGAAGCGTTTATGACCCATAAAGCCGCTTTGCCGGCCGGGTCGAGCCCTTTTTTCCCACACCGGGGCCGAAAACCAGCCCTCCCCGCCAATATCCGGTTCTCTTCTGAAGCCATGATGAACGAAGTCCTTGAGCTTTTGCGCACGCGCCGCTCGGTCGCCCCCCATCTCCTCGGCGGGCCGGGCCCGACGCCGGACGAGCTGGACCTCCTTCTCACGGTCGCGGCGCGGGTGCCCGATCATGGCCGCCTGACGCCCTGGCGCTTCATCGTGCTGGAGGGGGAAGCCCGGCACCGCATCGGCGACACGATCGCCGCCGCCTGCCGGGCCGACGATCCGGCCGCGGACGAGGCCAAGCTCGCCCTCGAGCGCGCCCGTCTGGCTCGCGCCCCGCTCGTCGTCGCCATCGTGTCGCGGGCGCGGCCGCACGTGAAGATCCCGGAATGGGAGCAGACCTTGTCGGCCGGGGCCGTGTGCATGACGCTCGTCATCGCCGCCAACGCGGCGGGCTTCGCGACATCTTGGATCACGGAATGGTACGCTTTCGACCGGCGCGTCCTCGACGCGCTCGGCCTCGCGCCCGACGAGAGCATCGCCGGCTTCGTGCATATCGGCCGGGCGACGCAGGCGCCGGCGGAGCGGCCGCGTCCGGTCATGGCCGACATCGTCTCGCGGTTCTAAATCACGATGCGAACGTGATCGATTCAAGGAGGTGAGCATGTTGTTGTCCGAAAAGCGGGCGCCACTTTTCGGCAGCATGCTCTGACGCCATGTTCTATGAGGTCGCCAAGCGGGACCACGGGCTTCCGCACGATCCCTTCAAGGCCCTCGTGGCGCCGCGGCCGATCGGCTGGATCAGCACGGCCAGCGCGAAGGGCGAGATCAATCTGTCCCCCTATTCCTTCTTCAACGCCGTCTCGGACCAGCCGCCGATGGTGGCTTTTGCCTCGCAGGGCAGGAAGGACGCGCTCACCTTCATCGAGGAAACGGGCGAGTTCGTCTGCAACCTCGCCACGTTCGAATTGCGCGACGCGGTGAACGAGACGTCGGCGCCGCTGGCGCGCGGCGAAAGCGAGATGACCCTCGCCGGGCTGACGCCGGCGCCGTCGCGCCTCGTCAAGCCCCCCCGCGTCGCCGAGGCGCCGGCGGCGCTCGAATGCCGGCATCTGCAGACGGTGCCGCTGACGCCGCTATCGGGCGCCGAGGCGCGCTATTTCCTGGTGGTCGGCGAGGTAGTCGCAATCCACATCGACGAGCGTTTCATCGTGGATGGCCTCGTCGATACGGCCGCGATGCGGCCGATCACGCGGGCTGGTTATCGCGATTACTTCGTCGCGACGCCCGACACGCGCTTCGCCATGACACGCCCGCGCGGCGGTTAGGAGCCATGCAGGCCACGAAAAAGGCCGGCGTGAGCCGGCCTCTTCGTCACTTTGCTTGAGGGGCGCGATGCGTCTAATCGCATTCGCGGATGGTGCGCTTGACCCTCCGCCCAAGCTCGTTCTCGCGATAGACCACGGTGGTGCGGCAGGTGCTGCCGGTCGTGACCACGTCGCGGCGGCGGACTTTGCGGTCGTCGTCCCAATCGCGATCACGGCGGTCACGCACGATCACGCGCTCGCGGGAACGCTCGTAGCGGTCGCCACCGGAACCGAGGCGGAACTCGATGCCCTGGGCAGAGGCGCCGGCGGCGCCCATCACGGTCAGGGCCAAAGCAAGGGCCAGCTTTTTCATCGTCGCTCTCCAGTTTCCGTCATCCTCGGCCCAATAACGAATAGTGCCGCCGGATGTTTCCACCCGACGGCAAAATTCTTTTGCCTTTCCCCGTGAGCTTCGCCGTTCAG